>JADDPR010000348.1 GCA_016781775.1 Rubrobacter sp.
CTTCATCGCGAGCGCCGTGGTGATGCCGATGAGGCTACCGGTGATCGCCAGGTTCGTGTTGCCGAGGATGTTGACGGTCCTTATGAGCTTCTGGGCCTGCTCGGGCGTCTCGGCGGCGGGCGTGCTCCCGTCCTCGATCGGCACCGCGCCGTCCGGCGCCTGGTTGGCGAGCCTGAAGCCGCTGACCACGCTGGCGAGACCGCTCACCGCTCCGGAGACGTACAAAATGTCCTTGATGCGGGAGAGGTTCTCGGCATCCTTGTCGATCGAGCGGCCCGAGAGGGCGGCGCGGCCGATAAACCAGCTGGCCGTCGCGAAGCCGAACGAGAGGACGTTAACGGCGTTGTAGCGGTTCCAGGTCTTGTTCAGCACCCTGCCGCGGTCGGCCTTGGACGACTCTATGTACTTCAAGCTGGGGTTCATCGCCGTCCTGCCGAAGAGCAATCCCCCGAAGCTGGCCGCTAGGCCCAGGTCATGAGCCACCCAGGCGGCTGTCGATACTTTCGCCATCGTTCTCCTCCTCTAACTACTCGCTATCAGACGTCTTTTCGACTAGTTCGAGCTTCTTCCCCCATAACCGACTCCCGCAAACGGGAAACGGGAGTACAAACCCGCCCCGGGCACAAAAATCCTGCATTTTGTGCCCGCGAGGGCTGCTAAACCATCATCTTGGGTGTATGATCCTTTTATTATGGGCGGCGGCGCTCATTACCCCCCTCCTAGGGCCGGCGTCCACCCAATCGCGGGGAGCCGATCGGCTCCCCCTGTGCGATTCGGACGGAAGGGCTGGGCGTGGCGGGATCAGCCTTCGGGGTACCACTCCTGGCGCCACTGGCGCATCTGCGAGATCTCGCGCTCCTGGGCGGAGACTATGTCTTGAGCGATCTCGCGTATCTCCGGGTCCCGGCTCTCCTCCAGGGCCACGTTCGCCATGGCAATCGCCGACTCGTGGTGCGGCGTCATGGCGTCTATAAATGCCTTGTCGAAGGGCCGCTCTTCGGCGAGAGCCTGCGGATCCTCCGACATGCCCATCATCCCCTCCATCTCCTCCTGGGACATCCCGGTCGTGGTGGCGTCACCCAGACCTTCGCGCACCTGGCCGAGAATCTCTATCTCCGCCCGTTGAGCATCCACGATCTCCCGCGACAGAGTCCTGATCTCCTCGTGCTTGGCGTTCTGAAGCGCGACCTCGGCCATCTCCACGGCCCCCTCGTGGTGCGGGATCATCGAGTCCACGAACGCGGCATCCGAGTACTCGCCGTTCGGCGCCACAAGCTGCCGAGCCGTCTCCTCCTGGTTCATGGAGCCCTGGTCCATCCCCTGCATGCTACCGGTCGTCCCCCCCATGTCCATGCCGGACATCCCGCCGCCGGTCGTCTCGGGGGCCGCCTGCTGGGAAGCCTGGGTGCTCCCACCGGAGCCTCCGCTATTGTCCATCCCCTGCGTGTCGTCGCCCTGGCTCCCGCCGCAGGAGGCGAGCGCGAACGCCGCCACAAGCAAAAGCGTAGCCAGCCAAAGGGTCTTTACTCTTCTCATCTGTTCCTCTCCTTCTCCAAAGAACGAGCTTGCGCGTATCTCGGGGAAGGCTTACAGCCGGAACACCTGCAGGAGCGGGAGGATAGGCCCACGCGGTGGGATGAGGACGGGCTGTATGTAGGCAGGCCCGGGGGCGCAGGGAGCGGCGGCGAAGCTCAGCGCCGGGAACCTGCCGGGGATCAGCACGAGGGTGGCCCCGAGCAGGACCCCGAAGAGGACGGCGGCGTAATCCGCGTGGGCCACGAGGCCGGCGTGGTGACCCATCCCGTGGTCGGCCGGGGCCGGCCGCTCCATCGCGTGAGCATGGTGCCCGCCCCCATGCTCGACTGCTTGCAAAGACGCCTGGTACAGGGCACCCAGCGCCCCGTGGCACAGGAGCAGCGCGACGATCAAGAGGGCGGCGACGAGCCTGCCCCGCCCGACCGTCGCGCTAGCGACCCCTCCGATGGACGCGCCGTTCATGTAAACCGTCCTGCCCTCCGCCCGCAAAGCTCTCTTACCGGTCGATCAGTGGTTGTGTTGCGCGTGGTGGCCTTCGTGCTCGTCGCCATGCTGCCCGTGGTACTGATGGATGACGGCGTGGCCCCGGCCGCGCGCAATAAGGTAGCGGTTCACGGGGAAGGCCGCGACGAAGGCCACGGCCAGGGCGAAGGCGAGGCTACCCCAGAACAGCGGGCTCGCGAGCCCGGCCTCCATCGCGCCGGGGATGACGAGCATGACCGCGTTGTCCACGATCTCCATGATCGTAATAGAGAGCGTGTCCGAGGCGAACGCCAGGGGCAGCACCGTGCTCAGGGCGAGCCCGGAGCGCACAAGCGGCAGCATCGTCAAGCTGTAGCCGAAAAAGAAGGCGAGCACGACGGCCAGCGCGATCGTGGCGACGTTGCTCCAACCGAGGGCCGTGCCGATTATCATGCCCAGGACCTCGCCGATGGCGCACCCCGTCAGGCAGTGCGCCGTGGCGCTGAACGCGAGCCTGTTGAGCGAAGCACCGTGTTCCATGTCCATCCTCCTTCCGCTACGTCTTGATGTCGTAGCCGGCCTCCTCGATGGCGCCCTTGAGCTCATCGGTGCCGACCTTGCTCTCGTCGTAGGAGACCTCGACGATCCCCATCTCGAAGTCCGCGTTCGAGCGCTCGACCCCGGGCAGCTTCCCGAGCTCGCCCTCGACCGCGGCCTTGCAGTGGCCGCAGCTCATACCCTCCACGTTGAACGTCTTCTCGGTCATTGCTTCTCCTTTCATCGCGGTCGCCTCTCGTGCAACCTTGTCCTTATACCGTCCCTCGGGCGCAACGTGATCGAGGGTTGCGCCACCGGGTTCCGCCCGGAGACCGGCTCCAGCCCGAACCTCTGCGCCACCGTCGCCAGCAGCAGCATGGCTTCCATCTTCGCGAAGCCGCTGCCGATGCACATCCTCGGCCCGCCCCCGAACGGGAAGTAGGCGTACGGGGGCAGATCCTCCGTGCGCCCGTCGGTCCAGCGCTCCGGGTCGAAGGACCCGGGGTCGTCGAAGAAGCGTCCGTCGCGCTGAACCACGTACTGGCTGATGAACAGCTGCGCCCCGGCGGGAGTGGTAGCCCCCGATCTCGCAGTCCCCCACGGCCTCGCGGCCGACGGCCCACGCCGGCGGATAGAGACGCATGGATTCCTTGATCACCGCGTCGGCGTAGCGCAAGCGGGGCATGTCCTCGACGGTCGGCGCGCGCCCGCCCAGCACCTCCTCGAGCTCCGCCAAGAGCCGGGCCTCCACCTCCGGGTGCGTCCCCAGGAGGTGCCACGTCCACGACAGGGCGATGGCGGTGGTCTCGTGCCCGGCGAGGATGATGGTCATTGCCTCGTCCCTCAGTTGGCGATCGCTCATCCCCCTGCCGTCCTCGTCCTCCGCGTGGAGCAGCATCGAGAGAAGGTCCCCGGCATCGGCGCCACTCCTCCGCCGCTCCTCCACGAGGGCGTCGATGATCCCGTCGAGCCGCCGGGTCGCCCGGCGGTAGGCCAGGTTTCCGGGGGTGGGGACGGAATCGGGGAGCATCCTTAGGAACACGCTGCTCCCCTGGTCCGAGGAGCGCGCCATGATCGCCTCCATGGACCTGCCCACCCCTTCGGCCTCGCGGGATATGTCCGTGTCGAAGAGGGTCTTGGCGACGATCTCGAGGGTCAGGCGCATCATCTCCGCGTGGACGTCGAGGATATCGCCGTCTCGCCAGCCGTCCAGCATCCGCTCCGTGAAGGAGACCATCGTCTCGCCGAATGCCTCCACGCGCCGGTGGTGGAAGGCGGGCTGGGCGAGCCTCCTCTGGCGCCGCCAGGAGTCCCCCTCATTGACGAGCAGGCCGTCGCCGAGGATGGCAAGCTCGGCGCGGGTGTACCTGTCCCTGACGAAGTTCTTGTTGTTCTTGACCAGCACGTGCTCGACGCCGTCGGGGTGGGAGATCAGGTACGCGGGCGGACCCGGAAACCCCAGCCGGACGACGTCGCCGTACTCGCGGGAACACCGGCTCAAGAAGCCCAGAGGGTCCCTCGAATAGGCGAACAGGTTGCCGACCACGGGCAGCCCCTTCGGCCCCGGAGGGTGGTTTCGCACGTACGTGGCGGTAGCCATTCCCCTTATACCCTCAAGAAGCGCTCGATCGCGCCCATAAGCTCTTCCATCTTCTCGTCGGCGCCCTCGCCGTTCTCTATGGCCCCGCGCACGCAGTGCTCCGTGTGGTCCTTCAGAAGGAGGAGCGCCACCTTCTCGGAGGCCGAGACGATGCTCCCGAGCTGCGTCAGGACGTCGACGCAGTAGGCCTCCTCGTCGACCATCCGCTGCACGCCCCGCACCTGCCCCTCTATACGCTTGAGCCTGTTCTGGATCTTCTCCTTATCCTTCGCCTTGATGTAACCGTGATGGACGTGCCCCCCGGCCGTCTTCTGCTGCTCTACGCTTCCTCCTCCCTCCTGGATCTCCACCTAAACCTCCACCCTTCGCAATCTGAGTGCGTTGGTCACGACCGTCACCGACGAGAGCGCCATCGCCGCCGCAGCGAGCACGGGATTCAGAAAGCCCTCCTCCCCGAAGAACGGGTACAGGACCCCGGCGGCGACCGGGATGAGCAAGACGTTGTACGCGAAGGCCCAGAACAGGTTCTGCCTGATGTTCCTTATCGTGGCCCGCGAGAGCTTTATCGCCCGCGCCACCCCGCGCACGTCCCCCGAGACGAGCGTCAGGTCCGCGGCCTCCATCGCCACGTCCGTCCCCGTCCCGATCGCAACCCCAACGTCGGCCCGCGCGAGCGCCGGGGCGTCGTTTATGCCGTCCCCGACCATCGCGACGACCTCGCCGGCCTCCTGGAGCTTGCGGATCTCGCCCTCCTTCTCCCCCGGCAACACGCCCGCGCGAACCCTCTCTATCCCGAGCTCCCGCGCCACCGCCCGAGCCGTCCGCTCGTTGTCCCCGGTCAACATAACCACCCCGAGGCCCATGCCCTTTAGGGAATCCACGGCCTCCCTGGCCTCCTCGCGCACCGTATCCGCGACCGCGACAAGCCCGGCGGGCCTCCCGTCCACGGCCACGAGGACCGGCGTCTTGCCCGCCAACGAAAGCTCCTCGAACCTTGGGGAGATCCCGTCCTCCGAGACCCCGTACTCCTCCATGAGCGCCCGGTTCCCCACGAGGACCTGCCTGCCCCCCACCTCCGCCCGCACACCGCGACCCGTAGGCGCATCGAAGCCCTCCGGCTCCTCCAGCGCCACGCCCCGCTCCTCCGCCGCGCGCACGATCGCCTCGCCCAACGGATGCTCGCTCGCCTTCTCGGCGGAGGCAGCGAGCCGTAGAAGCTCGTCTTCGGCGAGGCCGTCCGACGCCACGACGTCCGTGAGGCGGGGCTGCCCGCGCGTCAGCGTCCCCGTCTTGTCGAGGACGACGGTGGTCAGGCGGTGCGCCCCTTCGAGGGCTTCGCCGCCCTTCACGAGGATGCCCCTCTCCGCGCCCTTGCCGGTGCCGACCATGATCGAGGTCGGCGTCGCCAGCCCCATCGCGCACGGGCAGGCGATGATGAGGACCGCAACGAAGTTCAAGAGCGCATGCGTGAAGGCAGGCTCCGGCCCTACAAAGAGCCACACGAGGAAGGTAGCCGCCGCGAGCGCCATCACCACGGGGACGAAAACCCCGCTGATCCTGTCGGCGAGCCGCTGGATGGGGGCCTTCGACCCTTGGGCCTCCTCGACGAGGCGCATAATCTGGGCGAGCGCCGTCTCTTCCCCCACCGCCGTCGCCCTGGCCCTGAACGACCCGGTCCCGTTGACCGTCGCCCCGATGACCTCGTCCCCAACACCCTTCACGACGGGCATGGACTCGCCGGAGATCGCGGCCTCGTCCACCGCCGACTCGCCCCCGACGACCACCCCGTCGACCGGCACCTTCTCCCCCGGCCGCACGACGAAGACGTCCCCTACCCGCACCTCCCCGACGGGCACGTCGACCTCCCGGCCGTCCCTCAGCACCCGCGCGGTCTTCGCCCGAAGCCCCGCGAGCCTCTTTATGGCCTCGTTCGTCCTTCCCCTGGCCCGCGCCTCCAGGAGCCGCCCGAGCAGGATCAGGGTGATGATGAGCGCCGAGGTATCGAAGTACACGTCGGCCCTATCGCCCACCGCCCCGGCAAAAAGCCCCGGCGCGAGCACCACGAAAGCGCTATACAAATAGGCGGCGCTCGTTCCGACCGCAACCAGCGTGTTCATGTCGGCCGTCCCGTGCCTCAGGGCACCCCACGCCCCCCGATAGAATCGCCACCCCGCCCAGAACTGGACCGGCGTCGCGAGAGCGAGCAGCACGAGATCCAACCACCGCCCCGAGAAGGGCGACATGACCCCGAGCATCATCGGCAAGCTGCCGAGCAGGATAAGCCCCGTCAACACCGCCGCGACGAGAAAGCGGACCTTAAGCTCCGCATACGGGCGCTCGCGGGCGTCCGGACGCCCCTCCTCTCCCTTCTCCTCCGCCGGCTGCTCGACCCCATAGCCCGCGCCCTCTACCGCGCGCCGCAACTCGCCGAACGAAGCCTCGCCCGGCAGGCGCTCGATCGTGGCCTTCTCGGTCGCGAGGTTCACGTCCGCCCGCAGCACGCCGGACACCTTCGACAAGGTCTTCTCTACCCTCCGCACACAAGCCGCGCAGGTCATCCCCGTAACGCCCAGGGTCGTCTTCTCGGTCTCGGCCCCGTAGCCGGCGCCCTCGACCGCCGAGACCAGATCCCCGGGCTTCACCCCCGGCCCGTGCTCGACCGTAGCCGTCTCCGTAGCGAGGTTCACGCTCGCCCCCGAGACCCCCTCGACCTTCGAAAGCGCCTTCTCGACCCTGCGCACGCACGCCGCGCAAGTCATGCCGGTGACCGGAACGGCCACCCTTCGCCGACCCTCCTCGCTCACCCGCAAACCTCCCACGACGCCTTCGTAAAAACTCTTGACCCCACTGTACCATACCCCCCTACCCTATGTAAAGAGCATTTGAAAAAGCTCCCGAACGGACAACGTGGCCTTCACCAGCCCGGGCTGATGCTTACCCAGGGGCTGCGGCCTCGTCAAGCTGGGCGGCGAAGCCCTCCCGGAAGGTCGGGTAGCGAAACTCGTAGCCGGAGCGAAGCAAGAGCTTGTTGCTGCACCGCTTGTTCGTTCGGCCGGGCCGGTCGCGGGGTACTTGACGGGGCGAGCTCGGGTCCCTGGGCAGGTTCTCGCCGAAGCGGGCGGCGAGCCATTCGGCGACGGTTCGGCGGTCGGCGGGCTCGTGGTCTACGCCGAGGTAGACGGGTTCAGGGTCGGGGAGAAGGAGGAGGTGGCGGAGGGCGCCGGCGCAGTCGTCGCGGTGAATGCGGTTGGTGTATTGGGGCGGGGCGTTCTTCGGGGGTGGGGTACGCAGGGCGCGTTCGATCATGCCGGTCCTGCCGGGCCCGTAGATGCCGCCGAGCCTCAGCACCGTCGCCCGAAAAGGTCCCCCGAGAACCAGCTCCTCCCCTTCGAGGAGGCGTTGTCCGGAGGTGTTGGCGGGTTCCGTCGGCGAGACCTCGTCTACCCATTCCCCGTTCTTCTGGCCGTAGACCCCGGTGCTGGAGACGAGGACGAGGCGCCCGATGTTCTCCTGTTCCCGAGGGCGGAGATCAAGTTCCGGGGACCGTCCACGTAGGCGGTACGGTAGGCCTCGTCGGAAGAACCGCCGGGGGAGGCGGTGGAAACGACGGCGTCGAGGTCCGGGGGGAGGGCTTCCGGCGGCAGGGGCGTCGAGAGGTCGGCGCGTATGGGGTTTATGGCGGCGGGCAGGGCGGGGTTGCGGCGGAGACCGAAGACCGTGTGGCCGTCGGCGGCGAGGAGGAGGCCGAGGGCGGAGCCCACGTAGCCGCAGCCGGCGATGAGAATACGCATTCGGCCAGTTTATAACGGTCGCTTCACGTCGGGGCGTTTACGCGTATTTGGGGCAGGGAAGGTTTCGGAGGCAAGGCCAAAAATCTAGCATTCGAGAGGAAGGTGCCGCATGGCGACGCAAGGCACGGAGATCCAAAACCTCAAGGAGCGTCTCGAGGGGCACGAGAGACCAATATTGTCGGTGTACCTCAGCGTGAACCCCCGGTACAACGTCAACCAGGGGCAGGCGTACAAGATCCGCCTCAAGGACGCCTTCAAGGGGATAGAGGACCTGCCGCAGGAGATGGCGGAGCGCGTCCGCGAGCAGGTCGAGGACGAGACGCCCCCGCCGGGAGCGCGCACGCTCGTCTTCTTTGTGGCCTCGGACGGGTTCTTCGAGCGCTACGACCTGCAGGTGGACCTGCCCGAGGTCGTCCGTTTCGGGGACCCCCACGTGGCTCCCCTCGCCCTCGCGGTCGACGAGCACGAGCCGTACGGGGTCGCGATCGTGGAGTCCGAGGAGTTCCGCTTCTTCGCCTCCACGCCGCCGATCATCGCCGAGGGAGAACGGGGTGAGACGGTCGGGAGCGGCTTCTTCCGCGAGGTGGACCTCAAGCCCACGGGGATGTACCCCGTCAGCGGCGGCTCGACCGACATGGACCCGGCCGGCCGCACGCAGCAGGCGCATCAGCACCGCTTCTTCAAGCAGGTAGGCGAGATCACGCAGAAGGTCGCTTTTCAGGACAACATCCGGCGCCTGATCCTCGCCGGGACGAAGCAGAGGACCTCGGCCTTCAGGGAGGCCCTGCCGCAGCCAGTGAAAGATAGGGTCGTCGCGGAGGAGCACCTGGCGACGGGGGCTCCGATAGGCGAGATCTTCGAGAGGATCGAGGCCGTCGTCGAGCGGGTCGAGCGCGAAGAAGAGGCGGAGCTCGTAAATAAGGTCCGCGAGAACGGCGTGCGGGGCATCAAGGACACCGTCGAGGCGCTTCAGGAAGGCCGCGTCTACCAGCTTCTCGCCTTGTGGGGCCTCGACGCCGAGATCCGCTGGTGCGACCACGACGAACTCGCCATCACCGAGATAGCGCAGGAGGAATGCCCGTACTGCGGCCGCGACACCCGCATACGGCCCTTGAGCGACGTCCTCGTGGACCTCGCCGCCGCCCGCGATGCCCGCATCGAGTACGTCGTTCCCCACAACGAGGTCGCCGCGACCCCCAACGAGGACATCGAGAAGGAGCGCACCCCGGACGAGCCCGCCGACGTCCTGCGCGAGGAGTTCGAAGGCCTTGCTGGTTTAGTGAGGTACTAAGCGTCCCGCACAAGGAGCCTACCGGCGGTGAGCCGGTGGGCATCTAGCACGCTCCACGAAGGCCGTCCATCAAGGGCGGCCCTCGTACCGTCAAAAGCGTGCAAGGTCTGCGTGGCTGCAAAAGTCGGCGACGTCGT
The DNA here is from genome assembly GCA_016781775.1 of Rubrobacter sp. Classification (GTDB taxonomy): domain Bacteria; phylum Actinomycetota; class Rubrobacteria; order Rubrobacterales; family Rubrobacteraceae; genus Rubrobacter_F. Next base: position 9,355 of record JADDPR010000348.1, read on the forward strand.
TGAGGTCTTGGGACGTCCGGCTCGGACAGGGTGGCGGCGAGGCCAGCTCCACAAACTCGTGCTCGGGAGACCGCTCGTCCTCCTGTTTCTTGCGTCTCGGTCGAACGTGCAACCTGGACGATTCTGGGAGCTCCCAAGACCTCCCCGTCCTCGTGCGCTCCGGGGCTTCCGTCGGAGCGCGGATGGTAACATCCGTGCATGGATGCGGAACGCGCCGGAGGGGGACGCGAGGACGGCCCCGACTACCTGGGGATGCTCGACGAGGAGACGATGAACCTTGCCTGGGGGCCCGACAGGAGCCCCGAAGACCGGAGGCGCATAGTGGATGCCGCCGTGATCTTTGGCCGCATATTCGACGAGCGAATGGTCGAAGCCCCGCCGGCGAGCCTCGAAGAGAAAGACTTCCAACGCTTCCTCATGGGCCTGATGAACGCGGTTATCGCGGAGTTTGCGGCGCAGGAGGGGATCGGCGAGGCCGAGTCGGGCGAGTTTCTCGGCGACATACGCAATCGAGATCACGTCCTGGAGTTCAACGAGGTCCTCGAAGCCTCGGCCCAGGACCCCGACACCTCCCTGAAGGAGCACCTCAGGGCCGCCGTCGAGGGCCGCCAGGACAAGGCGATCTGGGCCCGCCACTTCCGCAGCGGCTGAAGGCACGGCAAAGGCCGCCCCACTATGGAGCGGCCCGGTGAATCTTCCTTAAGTCTCGCTGTTTCCCGGTGACGGGGACTCCTCGCGGGCTCCGACCCGCTGGTCCTCCCAGCGCTCGAGCGACCGTCCGGGGAGGTATACGATCCACATCCAAAGCACGAATGCGACAGCGAAAAAGCCCAGTAAAGCAAAGAACTGCCACAGTTCGGAGTACAAACTTGCCCCTTCCTGCTCGAAACGAGCC
>JADDPR010000016.1 GCA_016781775.1 Rubrobacter sp.
AGGAGCTTCCGGCGGCGGCGGCGCGGGCTCTCCGGCCTTAGCCGCATCCTTCTTGTCTACCTCGTACTCCCTGAGCTCGCGCTTGAACTCGTCTTCCTTCTCCCTGTATGTCTCCCTCAACTCGGCCTGTTTCTTCGTAACCGGCTTCGTGGCCTCCTTGAGCGCCGGCGTCTTCTTCTCGCCGGGGTCCGCTATGATCGCCGCGTATATTGCGGCTCCCTCTTCCCATCCCTCCTTGAGCTTGATCGTGCGGCTGTTGCCAATGGCCGCGCCGAGCACTACGAGCATGGGCACCCCTACAAACTCCGAAGGGCATTCGATGCTCGCCGTAGCCTCTCTAATCAGCGCCCGGCACGCGGATGGCATGGCATCCACTGGGAACTCCGACGCGTACGGGAGCTCCTTAAAAACGTCGGTAATGTCGGTAATGTCGGTAATGTCGAACCCCATCCCCCGATAGGCTTCGTCGAATCCCCGCTCGGCCCCCCTCATCGGCCCGCCTTCCACTCGGCGCAGGCATAAGCGAGGACGTGGAGGTCAGCGTAGGTCGTTCTAGCCTCTTCCTCCCGCTCGGCGGGATCCTCGATTCGCTCCAGGTCCGCTGCGAACATCCGAAACAGGCGCCTTTGATAAAGCCGCGCCCGTACGTCCCGTATCGCGTCGTGGCGGCGACTCTTCTCGGACTGCCACTCGTGCCAGCGTTTCGGGCGTGTCGGCAACTCCACACCGTAGCGTTCGGCCAGGGCCCTGACGGCGGTCCAGGCTTCGAGATGGCGCCCGGCCATCTCCTCGAGGTCCACCACGTCCCCGCGCATGCCGCAGCCGTAGCACCTCCAGCGGCCCGTATCCGTGTAGACGGTCATGCTTGGCGTGCGGTCGGTGTGGTCCGGAGCGATGCAGCGTCCGCGGAGCTGGCCCGGTCCCTGTGGCTTGAACTCCCCGTACTCGGCGGCGACCTGCTCTATGGGGATGGTCTTCACCGCCTCGAGGGCCTTGCGGAACATATAGCGTCCTCGAGTGTCGTCCGGTAGAATCACGTTATCGCCCTCTTCTTGACGTTGGGGGTTGTTGATCGGGGGCGAGGCTTTGATCGGGCTCGTCCCCTTCTCTTTGCTTGCCATGCAGCCTCCCTTCCGCCTCAAGCGGCTAGGGCCGCTTCGACGGCGTTCAGGAGTTGGTTGCGCTGCGCCGCTCTTTCTCTGGCTCGCTCTAGTTCTCCGGTTTCCGGTTCTTCGTTTCGGGTGCGGTGCTGTGCTTTGATCAGGCCCAGGACCTCACGGTGCATACGTTGGGCAATTTCATCCTCGATGTCGCCCAGGCGCCTCAAAGCACCAAGGATCTCCAGCGCCTCTCTGCGTTCTTGTAAGGTAGAGCGCGATATTGCTTCTTGCAGCGTCTCCAGTATGGATTGGGTCAGATCGTCCGCCATTGCTGAGACCTCAGAAGCCCATCCGTAGGCCAAGGGCATCCGGCTTTCTACTGGCGGGCCTTCTATCTCCCACTGAAGCTCTGACGAGGTTCTGTTGTGTTGCTTTAGTTTGCCCCGCCACCTATCGGCCACTTGGTCTACGTGCATCCTCCAAGCGCGTAGGTAATGCAAGCGCCGCTGCTCTTCGTCCTCATGCGACAGTGACGCTTGCGCTTTTGGAGAATCGTCCCCCAAGAGCTCCGCGAGGCTTACGTTCAGGGCATCGGCCAGCTTCCTCAGCGTCGCCGTACTCGCCTCCCTCGCACCCCTCTCAATTTGGTTGACCGTAGCGGGGTTCAGGTCAGCGAGCTGTGCCAGCTTGGTCTGGCTCAGGTTGCGCTCCGTCCTCAAGCGCTTCAGTTGCTCCATACACACCTCCGTTTAGCTTGGCGTAATGATACTTAAGTTATTGCAGAGGCGCAATACTAGTACCGTAAGGTCGGCGAGGGCCGGGACTGCAAGCGTTGCAGTAGCGTGCGGTACCGACTTCGTGCTCTGGATCGCCCCAGCTAATCTCGCCCCGCCTCCGGCGGATCTCGCTAACAACCGCCGCATTGGTTGTCGCTCGATCGCGGCATCGGATTAACTGCAGCTGTCGCGGCTCCAGGTAGCCGGAGCAGCTCGTCGAGGGGCCTGAGAGTGGAGCCAGGATGCGCGACGTCCGCTAGGATCGCTTCGATCCCCCCGCAAGCAGGGGGCACTCAACGACCGCCTATGAGCTCGTCGCGGGGCGATGCATACCAGCTCGGGGCGACGGACTCCGCCGGCAGAACTACCATTACCAAAACCGCGTAAAGCCTGCGCGTAAAGGCAAGAGCGCCTAACGCATTCGGTTGGCTCGAAGATGAAAGTACTGATGATGCCCCCTACTACTCCAGCCCGAGCACCCTACGCGAGCGGGACGAGCCGAGTTGTCCGAGGGTGGTCGCTACCGCAAACCGCAGGAGGCACCGGAGTCGCAAAAGGACCGGGGGATAATAGTAGGGGC
>JADDPR010000079.1 GCA_016781775.1 Rubrobacter sp.
CATGAGGGCGGCCAGTATCGCCAGTACGCCGGCCGCGAGGAAGGCGGCCGTGTAGTCGCCCAGGGAGTCGCGGGCCACGCCGCCGAGGTAGGCGGCGAGGGCGGCCCCGATCTGGTGGGCGAAGAAGACCCAGCCGAAGACGGTGCCCACGTGCGCCCGGCCGAAGCGGTCCGCGACGAGCGCGACGGTCGGGGGGACGGTGGCGATGTAGTCGAGGCCGAAGAAGATGGCGAAGACGGCGAGGCCCATGAACGCGTCTACGAACGGCAGTAGAAGGAGCGAGAGGCCGCGCAGGGAGTAGTAGACGGCGAGGAGCTTGCGGGGGTCGTAGCGGTCGGTGAGCCAGCCCGAGGCGATGGTCCCGACGAAGTTCATCGCCCCCATGAGCGCGAGCACGCTCGCGGCCGTCACCTCGGGGATGCCGTGGTCGATGGAGTGGGGGACGAAGTGGACCCCGATGATCCCGTTCGACGAAGCCCCGCAGATAAAGAAGCTCCCCGAAAGGAGCCAGAACTCCGGCGCCCTCGCGGCCCGACGGAGCACCCCTCCCCCCTCGCGCTCGGCGTCCGCGACGGCCGTTCCGGGCTCGGGGGCCGGGCTCTCCTCGGCGGCGTTCGCCTCCTTCTCCCCTCCCCCGTAAGGCCTGAGCCCCATCCGGGCGGGATCGTCTCGCATAAGGAGCAGGACCGGGATGAGGACGAGGAGGGCCACGATCGCGAGGTAAATCGTCCCCTCGCGCCAGCCGACGGCCACGACGAGCCACATCAGGGCCGGGACGGAGACGAGTTGGCCGGCGGAGGCCGCGGCCCCGAGGATGCCGAGCACGAGCCCGCGCCGCTCGACGAACCAGCGGTTGGCGACCGTTGCGCCGAGGACGGGGGCGACGACGCCGGTGCCGATGCCGCTGAGGGCGCCCCAGAACAGGTTGAGCTGCCAGAGCTCGGTCATGGCGGCGCCCATCAGGGTGCTGCCCCCGATCACCGCGAGGCCGAAGAGGACTACCCTTTTCGGGCCGAAGCGGTCCATAAGCCAGCCGGCCGCCGGGCCGGAGAGGCCGTAGAGGAGGAGGCCTATGGAGACGGCGAAGGAGATCGCGGCCCGGCTCCAGCCGAGCTCGCCTTCGAGCGGGTTGATGAGCACCGCCGGCGCAGCCCGCACCCCGGCCGAGACGAGGAGCGCCAGAAAGACGACCCCGACCACGATCCAGCCGTAGTAGAACCGCCCGCCGATCGCTTTTTGCAAGGGATCTCCTTTCCGTGAAGGGGTCATCTTACCCCGCCGAACTCCCGGGGGCGTGAACTAGGGCGCGCCCTGGTACACAATGCGACGTAGCGGGTCGACGTAATGGTGACGGCGCAGTCCAGACATGGGTGCGCAACGAGGAGGTTTGCGGATCGTGTTGACGCACTTGCAGTACGGCGGGGGCGAGCTCGGGGTGGAGATACCGTCGGACGACGTCACCGTCCTGGCGCCGAAGGCCGAGCCGGGGCTGCCGGACGAGAGGGCGGCGTTTCTGGAGGCGGTTCGGAACCCGATCGGCTCCCGGCCGCTGCGTGAGCTCGTGCGTGCCGACGAGAAGCTCGCCGTGGTGATCCCGGACGGCACCCGCGCCCTCCCCCGCGAGCGCCTCCTCCCCTGGCTCTTCGAGGAGCTCTCCCACGTCCCCCCCGAGAACGTCGTGATCGTCAACGGCACCGGCTCCCACCGGGCGAACACGGAGGAAGAGCTCGCCGCGATGGTCGGGCCGGAGGTGTACGCGAAGTACCGTATCGTCAACCACAACGCCCACGACCCATCCACGATGGAGCTCGCGGGCCACTCCCCGGTGAGCGGGCGCGACATCTACATGAACCGGGAGTACGTCGAGGCCGACCGCAGGATCGTCATGGGCTTTATCGAGCCGCACTTTATGGCCGGGTTCTCGGGGGGATACAAGGGCATCTTCCCGGCGGTGGCGGACATAAACTCCGTGATGGACTACCACAGCGCGCCCATAATCGGCCACGCCAGAAGCAACTGGGGGATCCTCGAAGACAACCCGACGCAGGACCGCATAAGGGCGAACGGCTCCCTGCTGCCGGTCGACTTCTGCATCAACGTCACCCAGAACCGCGACCGCGAGATCACGGGCTTCTTCTGCGGGGAGGTGCTGGAAGCCCACGCTAAAGGCTGCGAAGCCTCGCTCGCCTCCGTCATGGTCGCCTGCGAGCGGGAGTACCCCATCGTCGTCACGTCCAACGGCGGCTATCCCCTCGACCAGAACCTCTACCAGGCGGTGAAGGGGATGTCTGCCGCCGCCCAGATAATCTCCGAGGGCGGCCTGATCCTCGTCGCCTCCCGCTGTAACGACGGCTTCCCGGCCCACGGCAACTTCCGCAAGATGCTCCTCGAGCACGACTCTCCCGAGGCGATGCTGGAGACCATCCACTCCCCTGGCTTCTCG
>JADDPR010000013.1 GCA_016781775.1 Rubrobacter sp.
CCGGCCCTGGTGATCATCGGCTCTCCTATCCTGTGGCTTGTCCTCCTGCTCGAAGCGTACTGGGCCGACGACGCCCCGACTTCTCCGATCTTGCTCTTCTCCATTCGACGCGTTTCGAGGAAAAAGTGCTACCCAGCGCCTAACCTTTCGAGGAGGAGGGCGGGCAGGGCGACGAGGACGGGCGGGTCGGTGGGGCGCATCTGGCGCAGCGTCACGTCTGCGCATCCTTCGCTCCGGCCGGATCTCAAGACCACCGGGTAACGGCTGCGCCCCACGCGCATGGCCTCGGCGGGCAGCAAGAGCTTCAGGGGGTCTCCGGAGCGGGGCACAGTGGCAGCCATGAGGTGGTAGATCCCGTCGGGGAGCACCGCAGACAGCCGGTGGCTGCCGCGAGCGGACAAGACGATGCCTTGCGCAGGGCGTCCCTGAGGGATAGCAACGGGGAACAGCCCGGCGAAGATCCTGCTCCCACCCAGGTCGCGCCCACGAACTCGGAAGGCGACGCCCGCCACCCCATCGGGAATGGGAGGCACCGGCGGCGGGTCTTCCCCACCTGCTTCGATGCGATCAAAGGCCGCGTGCAGGCGTTCGGGCAAGCGTCGCAGCCGGCCGGGCGGCAGGCCAACCAGCCGTGCGAAGCGAGCGGTAAAAGTGCCCAGGCCGTTGTATCCGACCTCGAAACAGACCTCGCTCGCGCTCAAGTCCGTGGTGAGCAGCAGCCGCTTGGCCCTCTCCATCCGCAGCGCGGTGGAGAACTCTCCGGGCGGGATGCCGGTCGTCCGGCGGAAGACGCGAGCGAAGTGATAGGGGCTGAGGCGCGCGATCTCGGCCATCGCCTCTAGATTCAAGGCGGCTCCTTCCGGCTCTCGCATGAGCGCGATGACCTGCTCGACGGCGTGCTGGTGGCGAAGGGCGGTCTCGACCTCGAAGTCCTTTTGCACCGGCAGGTCGTGCATACGAGGACTATACGGTCGGCGAGGGCTCCCATCACCCCCAAGAAGGATTCTCGGGGACGCAGCCGAGGATGGTCGAGCCGCCGGTTGTGCGAGAGACGTACTTGGCCCTTTTGGAGACGCAGAGGTGGTTCCCGTCTAGTGGCCAGGCTTTCCGCCCCTACTCCTTGCCAAACAAACCGTCGGACTGGCGGATTGCGCACCCACGATGTCCGGGCGTCCCGATCTTCTTCAGGCGATACTGTTCCCGTACCCAGAGGCCGGCTCGAAACGAATCGTGGAGAGATGCCCTGCCGGCGTTGCTGCAGCCGTAAGCCCGGCATCCTTGGCAAGGTCCAGTGGACGGCCCCCATCGGGCTTCGTCGCGAAACATCGCTACCTTGTCCCTCACGCGCGGGTGGATGATCTCCTTCGGCAACGGCCGCCCTGGCGACGTGAACGGGTCTCACGGGGCTCGGGAGCAGGTATACGGTCCGTCTCCTACGGCTGGTCCTCTTCCGATATCCCCCACAGGGTGAGGCATGCCGGAAGGATCAGCCAGCAGAAACCTCCCCCCTGCGGGCTTCCAGCCCCATACATGCCGGAAGCTTCGTCCCCCATCCCATGCCACACCATCTTCGGCGCGTTCCGCTACAGCCCTCCACATGTGCGGTATCCTCCCTCGTCGTGGATAGAGATAACTTCTACGGTCGGTTCTCGACCGGCACCAAGGGTCGGAAGGAACAGGGTTTCGGTAGCGCGAAGGTCCTCTACGAGAGGCACAAGCCGGTATGGGACCTCCTCTTGATGCTGGTCGTGGCCTTTAATCTGGTCTTCGGGGTAGTGCGGCCGTTTGTAGCCGAGCCGATGCGCGTCCCCTCGAAGAGCATGGCCCCGACCCTGCAACCCAAGGACCGCATGCTCACCAACAAGCTCGCCTACGACCTCACAAACCCCGATCGGGGCGATCTCGTCGTCTTCCGGGGCGTCGAGAAGGGGAAGAAGGAGAGGCTGGTAAAGAGGGTCGTCGGCCTCCCCGGGGACGTAGTACACGTCGACCACGGCGTCCTCAAGGTCAACGGAGATCCCCAGAACGAGCCTTACGTCGCCAAGAAGCCGCGAGGCGACCGCGAGGGCCGCACCGGCCCCCGCAAGGCCCCGCCCGGCGTGGACTCCTTCGGCCCCATGTTCGTCCCCGAAGACCACGTCTTCGTCATGGGAGACAACCGTGCGAACTCCCACGACTCCCGATACTTCGGCCCGGTGCCCACGGAGAACCTGATCGGGGAGGCCTCCCTGCGCTTCTGGCCGCTGCACCGCCTCGGCACCCCTTGACACGCGACCCACGTAAAAATTCCATGGTCTGTGTCGGAGAATGAACGAAAACATCATCATTTACTCGCCGCAAGCGACGCTCGCAACCGGATTTCGTACAACGCCGGGTGGTCGATGCTCCCCCCCTCGGATAGCCCCCGAGCACGATCACGCTACCCATACCCTACGAA
>JADDPR010000432.1 GCA_016781775.1 Rubrobacter sp.
CACCGCTTCACCTTCGTCTGCACGCCCCTAAAGCTCGTTGGAGCCACCGGCTCGCCGGTGAGGCCTCTGGCCGTAGTTCCGGGGTAGCGTTCGACGGCGGGCCCCAGAGCGGTGGCTCAGAAAGCGACCACGCGGCGACGCCGCCCGAGAACGGGGCGAGGAAGGCGAATTCTTCGGGTGAAGGGGCAGAAGCATGGTCGACGGACGCGGCGACGAAGAGGCCCGACTGCGGCGGGAACGCAGGCAGGCTCTGATCGAACGCCTCAACGCGAACGACGAGTACCTCCGGGAGCTCGAAGGGCGCAGGAGGGCGGCCGGGCAGCTCTCCCCGGAGGAGCTGGATCTGGAGATAGAGAAAGAGCGCAACCGCAGCCGCCGCGACGCCGGCGGTATGCCCTCCGCGGGAGGCTAATCTCAGGTTCCACCCTCGCCACCCCATATCCCGCCCCTCGGCCGGAGCTGGTTCAAGCAGGTCCCCGAGCTTTCGCGCCACTTCCGTACCATCTCGTACGACGTCCACAAGGATCTCGACCCGAGGCACGACGTCGCCGATCTCGCCGATGAGGCGGCTGCGCTCCTCGATCACCTCGGCGTCGAGAAGGCCCACGTTCTGGGCACCTCGTTCGGCGGTTCCGTCGCCCAGAAGCTCGCGCTCGAGAGGCTGGAGCTCGTGGACGGGCTGGTGCTGGTTCGCACCAGTTACGGCGCGCGCGAGCCCGAGCGCATGTCCCTGCGGACGATGGGCAGAATGTTCGGGTGGGGGTCCTTCGGCGTCAAGGACGCGGCGCGCAGGGGGCTCGAGGCGACCACCTCCCACACCTACCGGGTCAGGAACCGCGAGGAGTTCGAGGACCTGACCCGCTGGCACCTCACGACCTCGCCGTCGTTCTCGGGATTCTACGAGCAGGCCCTGGCAGAAGCCCGCTTCGACTCCTACCGCGACGTCGGGCATACCACCGCCCCTACCCTCGTGACCCACGGCGCCGACGGCCGCTACGTGCCCGTCGGAAACGCCGCCCTCGCCGGCGCCATCCCCGACTCCCGCCTCGTCGTCCTGCGCGACGCCGGGCACCTCGTGTTTATCGAGCGAGCCTGGGAGGTCAACCACGAGGTCAACTCCTTCCTTGAACCCCGCTAGGCCGGGTTCTCTGCGGGAAGCCGCTTACGCCGTCGCGCCGTCAAGCAAGCTACGTCCGTCGGCCTGACGCATCGCTCCCCCGACGTAGATCGTGAGGGGGCCGACGGGGCCGAGGTCCGCCTCGACTCCGTCGGGGGACCGGCCCCTACTCCCCCTCCAACATCGTCGAGTGCGGCCTCGAAGAGCTCGTGGGACACAAGGACCGCCACGTGAAGATCCTGGTCGACCCCTCGGAGTAGCGGCGCCGAGAACCCGGACGCCCGGAGACATCAGCCTCCGGGCGTCCAGCCTCCTGCCTCGTCCGTGTGTTGCCCGAGGGTAGGGGGCGGGCGGCGGATGGGGAGCCGCTCGCCGTTCACGAGGATCGGCGAGGCGAGCATCTTCAGCGTGCCGGCCGCCGGATGCTCGACGTTCCGCAGCATGCCGGAGGCCAGCACGTGATCGTCGGAGAAGACGTCCGCCAGGGTGTTGACGGGGCCGCAGGGCACGCCGGCCTCGCGGATGTTCTCGACCCACTCGTCGGCCGTACCCCTCGCGAACTCCTCCTGCAACGTCGCTACCAGCTCCTCGCGGTTGGCGACGCGGTCGGGGTTTGTGGCGTAGCGCTTGTCCTTTGCCACGTCCTCCCGGCCTATAGCGCGGCAGAGGTTGGCGAACTGGGCGTCGTTGCCTACGGCGACGGCTATCGGCTTGTCCGAGGCGTCGAAGGTCTGGTAGGGGACGATGGAGGGATGGGCGTTGCCCATGCGGCCCTTGTCCTCGCCGGAGACCAGATACTCCTGGGCGCGGTTGGCTAGCCAGCCCAGCTGGGTCTCGAAGAGCGGGACCTCGAGGCGGGCGCCCTCGCCGGACTCCGCGCGACGGTGGAGGGCGGCCAGGATGGCCGTCGAGGCGTGCAGGCCGCAGACTATGTCCGCGATCGCTACGCCGACTTTCACCGGGTCGCCGTCAGGGAAGCCGCTGATGCCCATGATCCCGCCCCGGGCCTGCACGAGGAAGTCGTAGCCGGGCCTATCCTCGTCCGGGCCGGGGCCGAAACCGGTTATGGAGCAGTACACGAGCCCCGGGTTCAGTTCCTTGAGGACCTCGTAGCCGAGGCCGAGCTTCAGGAGCGCGCCCCTTCGCATGTTCTCTATGACTATGTCCGCCCTTGCGGCGAGTCCCTTTACCTTCTCCAGCCCCTCCGGCGTCTTGAGGTCCACCGCGATCGAACGCTTGTTGCGGTTGATGGAGAGGAAGTAGGCCGACTCGCCGCCCGCGAACGGGGGTCCCCAATGACGGGTGTCGTCGCCACGCCCGGGGTGCTCGACCTTCAGGACGTCCGCCCCCAGGTCCGCGAGGACCATCGTCGCGTACGGCCCCGCCAAGACCCGCGAGAGGTCCAGCACGCGCACGCCCTCCAGCGGTAGCACTACCCCAGCCCTTTCGGACCCTCGAACGATGCGCCGCGCGATCCGTCCATGCTCGTCCCTTCCCCTCTAATCTTGCGCCCAAGTATATAGAACGCGCCGTTATACTCTCCCACAGGGAAAGAAAGGCGGGAGGATAAGCATGACGCTGAACCTTGCTGTGCTGCTGGAGGAGAGCGCGAGGAGTCGGCCGGAGAAGCCGGCCCTGATTCTCGGGGGGCACGAGATCTCCTACTCGGCCCTGCGGGATAGGGCGAGGAGCTTCGCGGGCGCCCTGTCCTCCATGGGCGTGGGGCCCGGGGACAAGGTCGCCCTTATGGTCCCGAACGTGCCGCAATTCGTCGTCGCGTACTACGGCATCCTGGCGACGGGGGCCTCGGTCGTGCCGCTGAACGTGCTCCTTCGGGGGGCGGAGATCACGTACCACCTCGACGACTCGGACGCGAAGGTCCTCGTCGCCTGGGAGGGTTTCCTGCAGGAAGCTAGAGCAGGCTTCGAAGGCGCCGGCGCATCCTGCGAGCACCTGATCGTCGTCGAGTCGCCGGACGGCTCCGGGCCAATGGGGGACGAGAGAGGCTTCGGGGCGCTCCTGCGGGAACACCCGCCCGAGTTTGACACGGTGCAGACCATGCCGGACGACACGGCGGTCGTGATCTACACGAGCGGCACCACGGGCCGCTCGAAGGGCGCCGAGCTTACGCACGCCAACATGTTTATGAACGCGATGTGCAACGCGGACAAGCTCCTCGCGATGAACGAGGACGACGTCGCCATCGCCGTCCTGCCGCTCTTCCACATCTTCGGCCAGACCTGCGTCATGAACGCCACGATCTACCGCGGCGGCACGATGACCCTCGTCCCGCGGTTCGAGCCCGAGGCGGCCCTGAAGGCCATACAGGACGCAGGCGTCACGATCTTTACGGGAGTCCCGACGATGTACCAGTATCTCCTCCGCTACCCGGAGCTCGATCGGTACGACACGTCTTCGCTGCGAATCGGGGTTTCGGGCGGGGCCTCGATGCCGGTCGAGGTCATGAAGGCCGTCGAGGAGCGGTTCGGGATCGTGATCCTGGAAGGTTACGGCCTCTCCGAGACGAGCCCGACCGCGACGTTCAACCGCTCGGTCGAGGAGCGCAAGGTCGGCTCCATAGGGCTCCCGATCTGGGGTACCGAGGCGAAGGTCGTCGACGGGGACGACGGGGAGGTGCCCCCCGGCGAGCGCGGCGAGCTCGCCCTGCGCGGCCACCACATCATGAAGGGCTACCTCAACAGGCCCGAGGCTACGGCGGAGGCGATGAGGAACGGCTGGTTCCACACCGGGGACATCGCGACGATGGACGAGGACGGCTACTTCTACATCGTAGACCGCGTAAAGGACATGATCATCCGCGGCGGCTACAACGTCTACCCGCGCGAGGTCGAAGAAGCCCTTTACGAGCACCCCGGCGTCGCCGAGGTCGCCGTCGTAGGCGTCCCCCACGAGGAGCTCGGCGAGGAGGTGACCGCCGTCATCGCCATGAAGGAGGGCGAGTCCGCGAGCGAGGAGGAGATCATCTCTTTCGCCAAAGACCGCGTCGCCGCCTACAAGTACCCCCGCAGCGTCGCTTTCGTGGACGAACTCCCGAAGACCGCGACCGGCAAGATCCTCAAACGCGAGCTCACGAAGGGCGCCGTCGCAGAGAGGAGCACGGCAACCTAGGGGAGCCCCAACCCATTCTCGCGACCGAAGCGGCAAGAGGCGCCCGCCAGCGGTCGGAAGGTGCCTGACGTGCTCTTGCCCGCCACCCCCCGAGAGCTGCTAGCCTTCACGCCGGGCCTGAATACGTAGTCACGAGTGGAGGGGAAGGCGATGCGATCGAACCGAGAGAGCGACTGCCCCGGTGTTGCCTGTCCCACATCCTGCGTTGGGGAAGAGCGGTGGAACGGGCTAGGTGGGCGACCGTGGTCGGCGCGGAAGGCGTGAATGAGGGGCTCCCTCGTGCCTTCTCGCTCGCCGGTAGTCCTTGCTTTGCGGTCGGCGGCAGCGCCCAACGCGCGGAGGCGGCTCGAGGAGGAGCGGTGTCGAAGGCGCCTCTTGCAGTTCGGGAAGATCGTCCAATCTTCGCAACGAATATCTGGAACGGCGGGCAGGGTAAGACACCAGAAGATTGGTAGGGCAAGTATTACTGAGGCGTAGGGAAAGGGAAAGCATATGCAAGAGACACAAGAATTCGTCCGCGACGTGCGCAACTTCATCGGGGGCCAATGGGAGGAGCGCAACGGCCAGGAGACAGAGGCCGTCTACGACCCGGCCACCGGCCAAGTCATCGCCGAGACGCCGCTGTCGACTCGTGAGGACCTCGACCGGGCCGTGAAGGCCGCCTCGGCCGCCTTCGAGGGTTGGTCGGCCACGCCGGTGGTCCAGCGCATACAGGTCCTCTTCCGTTACAAGATGCTCCTCGAGGAGCACTTCGAGGAGCTGCGCGACCTCGTGACGCTTGAGAACGGTAAGGACGCAAAGGACGCCGGCGGCGAGGTGAGGCGCGGCATCGAGGTGGTCGAGTTCGCCTGCGGGATGCCAACCCTTATGATGGGCGAGACGGTCAGGGACGTGGCTAGAGGTGTGGACAACGTCTCGTACCGCTACCCTCTCGGGGTGGTCGCGGCGATTACGCCGTTCAACTTCCCGTGCATGATCCCGCTCTGGACCCTTCCCATCGCGATAGGCGCGGGCAACGCCTACATTCTAAAGCCGTCGGAGAGGACGCCCTTGACCTCCCAGAGGCTCGGCGAGCTTCTGGTGGAGGCGGGGCTTCCCGACGGGGTCTTCAACATCGTCAACGGGGCCAGGGAGACGGTCGAGGCGATCCTGGAGCACCCGGGCATAGAGGCCGTCTCGTTTGTCGGCTCGCAGCCGGTCGCCGAGATCGTCTACAAGGGTGCATCGGCGCACGGCAAGCGGGTGCAGGCCCTGGCCGGGGCGAAGAACTCGATGATCGTGATGCCGGACGCGGTGCTCGATCAGGCGGTGCCCAACATCATCTCCTCGACCTACGGCAACGCCGGGGAGCGGTGCCTCGCCGGCAGCGTCCTGGTCGCGGTCGGCCCCAAGGAGGCCCAGGACAGGGTGGTCGAGAAGGTCAAGGAGGCGGCCTCCTCGATGAAGATCGGCCCCGGCTACGAGGAGGGCTCGGAGCTGACCCCCGTCATCCGCGCCTCCCACCGTGACAGGGTCAAGGAGTACGTCGACCTCGGCGAGGAGGAGGGTGCCGAGGTCGTCCTCGACGGCAGGGAGCCCCCTAGGGAGGAGGGCTTCTTCTTCGGGCCGACGATCCTCGACGGGGTGAAGGGCGAGATGCGGGTCGCGAGAGAGGAGATTTTCGGTCCGGTCCTCTCCGTGGTCAGGGTCGACTCCCTCGACGAGGCCATAGAGTTCACGAACGAGTCCCCGTTCGGGAACGCCTGCTCGATCTACACGGAGAACGGAGCGGCGGTGAGGCACTGGCGCGAGCGGGTCGAGGCGGGGATGCTCGGGGTAAACATAGGGGTCGCGGCCCCCATGGCGTTCTTCCCGTTCAACGGGATCAAGAACTCTTTCTACGGGGACCTGCACGCGACCGGCAAGGACGGGGTCCGCTTCTTCACCGAGAACAAGGTGGAGATCACGCGGTGGCTCTCTGAGCCGGGGGTACCGCAGCCGACGGTGGAGCAACCCATCGAGTCCGGGGGCTAGAGCCCCGGGTCTCCGGACCGTATAGTCGGAAATCGGGGAGCGCCCGAAACCCAGGGTGCAGTAGCCGAGAAGCGACGCACGGACGCGGGGCGTCTCACATCACCCAAAATAGGGGAGGCGCCCCGCCGGTGAAGGGAGGCATACCGTGAGCGAGACCGGGCAGGTCGGAGCGGGGGATGAATGGCCGCGCAGCGTCGCCATCATCGGGGCGGGGACGATGGGGCTCGGCGTGGGCGAATACTTCGCCGCGGCCGGCGTCAGGAGGATACGATTCTCCGAAGCGACGCCGGAGCTGGCCCGGCAGGTCCCCGAGCGGCTGGTCCGCAGGGTGCGCGGGCACGTGGAGGCGGGCCTCCTCTCGGAGGAGGTCGTGGACCGGGCGTCGGCGGTCGAGGGGGCCGATGACGTCGCCTCCGCCGTCCGCGACGCCGACCTCGTCTTCGAGGCGGTGCCCGAGCGGATGGAGCTCAAGCACGAGGTCCTCGCGGCCTGCGCCGCCGCGGCGCCGGAAGGGGCGACCATCGCCTCGAACACCTCCTCCCTGCCAATAAACGAGCTCGCGGTCGCCGTCGAGAAGCCGGGGCGCTTCCTGGGGATGCACTGGTTCAATCCCCCGGAGTGGACGCCCGCGGTCGAGGTCATCCCCGCGCCCGCGACCGATGCTGCGGTGGTGGAGGGGGTCATGGGGTTCTTGCGGCGGATCGGGAAGCGCCCGGCGGTCGTCGGCGACGGGCCGGGGTTTGTTGCGAACAGGATCCAGATGGCGCTCTTCCGCGAGGCTCTGGCGTGCGTCCAGAGCGGCCTCGCCTCGCCCCGAGAGGTGGACGAGGTGGTCAGGAGCAGCTTCGGTTTCCGGCTGCCGTTCTTCGGGCCGTTCATAATCGCCGACATGGCCGGGCTCGACGTTTACGGGAGCATCTTCGAGACGCTCGAACGCGGCCTGGGCGAGTCCTTCCGCCCGCCCAACGCCCTCCGCTCCCTGGTCGAGGAGGGGCGCGTCGGCACCAAGAGTGGCGCGGGCTTTATGGAGTACACGGACGAGGAGCGCGAAAAGCTTCTCCTGGAACGCGACCGGCGCTACGCGGCCCTCAACGAACTGCTGGGGAAACTGCCACCCCTCGAACCCGGCCCGGACGGTGACCGATGAGCCCGTCGTTCCGACTGGACGACAAGGTCGCCCTCGTTACCGGCGCGAGCCGGGGCTTGGGGGCGGGGATCGCCGACGGTCTCCGGGAGGCGGGCGCCACCGTCGTCGGGACGAGCCGCGACCCGGGCTCGGCGGCGCAGGTCGCCGAACGGCTCGGTACCCCGCCGGTCGTGATGGACGTCGCCGACGTCTCCTCGGTCCGCGAGGGCGTGGACCGGGTGGCGTCGGAGCTCGGTCGGCTGGATATTCTTGTCAACAACGCCGGGGTCAACGTCCCGCAGGGCTTGTTCGAGGTCGACGAGGCGAGCTGGGACGCCGTGGTAGACACGAACCTCAAGGGCACCTTCTTCGCCTCCCAGGCCGCCGCCCGGCACATGGTCTCGGGCGCAGATGGCGGGCGGATCGTCAACATTACCTCCCAGGCGGGCGTGGTCGGCATAGAAGAGCGTTCGGCCTACGGGGCCAGCAAGGGCGGGGCGATAACCCTGACGAAGGTGCTCGCGCTCGAGCTGGCGCAGCACGGGATCACGGTGAACTCGGTGGCGCCCACGTTCGTGGCCACGGAGCTCACGCGCGCCACGCTGGAGAACCCACAGTGGCGCGAGCGCATCCTCTCGCGCATCCCGCTGGGCCGCGTGGGCGAGGTGGAAGACGTCGTGGCCGCCGCCGTCTACCTTGCCAGCCCGGCCGCCAGGATGGTCACCGGGCACACGCTGCTGGTCGATGGCGGCTGGACGGCATGGTGAGGAAGTAGACGACCCGCGCGTCTGCGGAGACCCGGACCAGAAAACAGATCCGCACCACGGCGGCCCGGGGCAATCGCCGGCAACACGCGCTGACCTGCCGCAGCCGCGAGGAGCGGGTCGGACAGAAGACCTCCGTAGAGTATTCATACGAGGAACCGCCGGCATCGTGGCGGCGCACGTCAGGGGCCGACGGAGACCACCAGCAAATTGTGGAGCGCGTGCAGAACGTACGCGCTCCACAGGGAGCCGGTCCGGATCATCGCCCATCCGAAAAGCATTCCGAAGATGACGAGGCCCAAGAAGTCCACGGCCACGAACGGCGTCGCGAACCTGCCCAGGGCGATCCAGCCGGGGACGTGGATCAGAGAAAACATTAGCGAGGAGGCGAGGTTGGCCCGCCAGAAGCCCGTGATTTGACGGAGCTTGTTCAGCAAAAAGCCCTGAAAATAGACCTCCTCCACGAGCGTGGTGGGGGAGAAGACGGTGAACAGCAAGACCGCGGCCGCGGCCCCGCCGATCCTCCCGTCGCCGATCACCTGATCCAGCACCAGGAACCAGCACACGAGGGCCGTGCCGAGGAGCGCAAGGAGCCATGCCGCGTTCCTCCTCAGCGTGCTTATCTCGAGAAAGGCCCGCGCCGGCGCCCGTTCGACGTACTTCAGGTACATCAGCACGGGACCCACAAAGATCACGGCCCGGAGCGCCTCGTTTCGTAGACCACCGAGGGTCAGGTCCGCCAGGCCCTCGTATCTCTACAGCGGTCCACATAAGGGTTGATCCGCGTGCTAGCCTTCGGGCATGAAACCGTACTCCAAGGATCTGAGGCTCCGCGTGCTCGCCGCCGTCGACGGCGGGACGCCCAGGGAAGAGGTCGCCAGGACCTTCTCCGTTTCGGTGCCCACCATCAAGCGCTGGCTCAAGCGCCGCCGCGAGACCTGCGGGGTGGAACCGAAGCCGATCCCCGGCCGGCCCTCGGTCAAGGGCGCGGCGCTTGCGGGTTGGCTGCCGTCCCACCTCGAGGGGAACCCCGACCTGACGCTGACCGAGCACCGCGAGGCTTTCGAGGAGGCGCGGGGGACGAAGGTTTCGGCGGCCACCGTCGGTCGGGCGATAGCGCGCCTGCCCGGGGGTTGGCCGCTCGAAAAAAGTCGCCCGTAGCCCAAGAGCGCGACGAGGAGGCGAGGGGCCTGTGGCGTTGGCTGGCCTCCCGCTTCGACGCGAGGCGGCCGGTGTTCGTGGACGAGTCGGGGTTCAACACCTCGATGGCGCGCCTGAGGGCGCGGGCGCCCAGAGGGAAGCGGGCCTACGGGAAGGTCCCGCGCAACCGGGGCAAGAACGAGACGCTCATCGCCGCGATCACCCTCGAAGGTGGGATGGGGGAGTCGGTGGCCATAGAAGGGGCCACGGACGCGGGGGCCTTCGAGGCCTACGTGGAGCACCTCCTGGCGCCTTCGCTGAAAGAGGGGCAGGTGGTGGTGCTCGATCGGCTCGGGGCGCACAGGACGCAGAGGGCGAGGGAGATCATCCAAGCGAGGGGAGCCGAGCTCTTGTTCTTGCCGTCCTACTCGCCGGATCCGAACCCCATAGAGGAAGCATTCAGCAAGATCAAGAGCATCGTGCGTAAGGCGGGGGCGCGCACCCGCGAGGCGCTGGTGGAGGCGATAGGCCGAGCGTTGGCGGCCGTCACGCCCGAAGACGCGGCGGGTTGGTTCGGCCACGCCGGCTACGAGCCACAGGATCGACCTTTGTGAATACCGCTGTCAGAAACGCCACGCGCAACGACCACGCGAGGAACGTGA
>JADDPR010000371.1 GCA_016781775.1 Rubrobacter sp.
GTGCGCCGCGTAATCGAGTGCTAGATCCCTTTCGTAGGAAGGAGGGGTTCAGAGGTAAACGACCCCTGGGTCAACGGCTTTACCCGGAGGCGAAAGCCGCAAGGGGACAATAGCTGCCGCTAAAGCGAGAGGTGCCCGAAGGCGTTTAAGGCACCGTCCCGCAAGACCCGCGCGATACGGTGAGAGCCGAACTGCACGAATCCTAGTCTCCGGCGATGGAACGGCACATCCCCCGACCACAACGCCTACCGCGGGGCCGTCGGCATATGACGATGTCACCCTTGTCGTCAAAACCCTCTGGCCGACGGGCGGGGAGAAACGATCTCCCTCAAGGGGACGGACGGGGCACCTACGTCGCGCTGGCACGTCTAGCACTCGGAGAACGCGGGATCGCCTACGGGGCGAGAGCCCTACGGCGACGGAGCCTCCGTAGTAGTCCGAGGGCGGGAAAGCCGCCTACATGGCGAAGGGAGGCAGGTGTCAGAGGTGTATCGGGAAAGGGAGGCGCGCGAGATGCGCGAAGCCGAAACGATCCTGAACATCATCCGTGAGAGGGGCAGGAGGGGACTGCCCTTGGAGCGCGTCTACAGACTGCTGTTCAACCCCAAGCTGTACCTGAAAGCCTACGGGAAGATCTACCGCAACGACGGTGCTATGACCCCCGGCTCTACGGGGGAGATCGTGGACGGGATGTCCCTGGCCAAGATCGAGGCGATCATCGCCGCCCTGCGTCACGAGCGCTACAGGTGGAAACCGGCGAGGCGCGTCTACATCGAGAAACCACGCTCGAAGAAGAAGCGTCCGCTGGGATTGCCGACTTGGTCGGACAAACTGCTGCAAGAGACGATCCGCCTCATCCTAGAGGCGTACTACGAGCCTCGATTCAGCGGCCGCTCGCACGGCTTCCGTCCCGGCCGTGGTTGCCACACCGCGCTGACGGAGGTCCAACGGACGTGGAAGGGTACGGCCTGGTTCATAGAAGGGGACATCTCCGACTGCTTCGGCAGCTTGGATCACGAGGTACTGCTCTCGATCCTCTCGGAGAAGATCCACGACGGCCGCTTCCTGCGGTTGATCGAAAACCTCTTGAAGGCTGGGTACCTTGAGGAATGGAGATGCCATCGTGCCCTCAGCGGCTCGCCGCAAGGGGGCATCGTAAGCCCCATCCTCTCCAACATCTACCTGGACCGGTTGGACGAGTTCGTCGAAGAGACGCTGCTTACCCACCACAATCGCGGCACGAAAAGGAGGCACAACCCCGAATACGCCTCCGTTCAAGGCCGGGCGAGGGGACTCGCGAAAGCGGGCAAGAAGGAGGAGGCCGAGGATCTGCGCAAGCGGATGAAGGCCCTACCCTCCAACGACCCCCACGATCCGGGTTACAGGCGCCTGCGGTACGTCAGGTACGCCGACGACTTCCTGCTAGGGTTCAGCGGCCCGCGCAAGGAGGCCGAAGGGATCAAGCGCCGACTCAAGGAGTTCTTGCGCGATCGACTCAAGCTCGAACTATCCGACGAGAAAACGCTCGTTACCCATGCGCGATCCGAAGCGGCGAGGTTCCTCGGCTACGAGGTCACGGTGATCCGTGGCGGCAGACGCGATCGTAGGGGCCGGCGAAGCGTCAACGGCGTCGTCGGCCTCAAGGTGCCCGCGGACGTGGTGCGCGCCAAGTG
This sequence comes from Rubrobacter sp., assembly GCA_016781775.1. Taxonomy (GTDB): domain Bacteria; phylum Actinomycetota; class Rubrobacteria; order Rubrobacterales; family Rubrobacteraceae; genus Rubrobacter_F. The sequence continues at coordinate 1,674 of JADDPR010000371.1, forward strand.
CGCAGCCTACATGCGAAACGGCAAACCGGTACACCTAACGGAACGGACCAGCGATTCCGCGTACAGCATCGTCGCCCGTTACCAGCAGGAATACCGGGGCATTGCGGAGTATTACCGGCTGGCCTACGATCTCTCCACGCGCCTCGATCGGCTGCGGTGGATCATGGAAACCTCGTTGACCAAGACGCTGGCTCACAAATTCAAGATCAGCGTCTCCGAGGTCTACGACCGTTACCAGACCACCGTTCGAACCGACCGGGGACCCTACAAGGTCCTGCGGGTCGAGGTGAACCGAGGAGGCAAACGGCCACTGGTCGCGCAGTGGGGTGGCATCCCGCTACGACGGCAGAGGAACGTGATCCTCAATGATCAACCCCCGAACGTTTGGAACGCCCGGACGGAGCTGCTGGAGAGGCTCTTGGCGGAAACCTGCGAGCTTTGCGGCTCCCGGGACAACGTCCAGGCGCATCACGTGCGGAGCCTGAAGGACCTCAAGCGCAAGGGGAGGGCCGACAAGCCCGAATGGGTCAAAACGATGGCGGCTCGCCGCCGCAAGACCCTGGTCGTCTGCCAAAGGTGCCACTCAGCCATCCACGCGGGCAAGTACACTGGGCGTGACATGAGCGGAAAGAAAGACACCGGAGAGCCGGATGAAGCGAAAGTTTCACGTCCGGTTCGGAGGGGGGCCGTCGGAAAAGTACCCGTTACTGGGTAACTCGCTGGCGGCCTACCCTAC
>JADDPR010000074.1:0-1646 GCA_016781775.1 Rubrobacter sp.
CTAGGCCTCGCCACAAACTCCGGGCTACGTCGCTTTCCTGGTAAACGCGCCTCACCCTTGTGCTCCATCGAGCCGGGCAACCAGAACGAGCCTCACGCCCCGAGCCTCGATCTACCGGGACTTCTCTATGGTCCTGCTCTGTTCGACTGGTCGCAGTGGTAGGGAATATTTCTCCCCTCGCAAACCCCAGAACGGCCGTTGCGAAATGCCGGGAAAGGGGCGAATCCTCGCGTACCGGACGTAGGCGCGTCGGGTTTATGGCGCTTCAACTACGATGAGCAAACCGTCTCGCATGCCAGGGGTCGTCCGGAGAAGCGCCGGGCGTCCCCGCTCGGCGCACGCAAGCCCGTCGCGGCGGGTCAGCCCGCCCCCGAAAAAACCTGCCCCCGCAGACGGCCGACCAACTCGGGGAAACGATAATCGGCGCCCTGCCCGGTTGCCGCACGCGAAGATCCGCCATGACTACATCTTCTCGCTCCTCCTGCGCACGTCGTCGACCGTGATCTTGCCGTTCTTCCCAGTCCCTTCGACCTCGAAGAGATCGACGCCGAGCTCTCTGGCCCTGCGCCGGGCCGCCGCCGTGGCCGTCACGCGCCTCCTCCTGCCCTGCGGCTCTTCCACCCGCGAGGGCTCGACTACGGGCTCCACGGAAGGCTCCGCCTCCGGCGGCGCGGACGTGACGTCGCCGACGTTCTGCTCCTCCGGGACCGGCGGCGGTGGCAGCTCGTCGACGACGTTCTGGGGCACGGACGGCGGCGGAGGCAGCTCCACCTCCGCCACTTCGGGGGGCGGTGGCAGCTCCTCGAGGATGCTCGCCGCTTCTTCGGCGGGAGGCGGGGAGGGCAACTCCTCGGCCACGTCCGGAACCGAGGGCGCGGGGGGCAGTTCCACATCCGACGCCTGGGGCGGTGGTGGCAGTTCCACGTCCGATGCCTGGGGCGGCGGTGGCAGCTCCTCGGCGATGCTCGGCGCCTCTGCGGCGGGGAGCTCAACCTCCTCCTGGGTCGCGAGCGGTTCCTCGGCGGTAGTGGCTCCCTCACCGGACGGCGTGCCTGCGGTCCGGCCCGAGGGTAAGCCCTCGGTCGGCGCCCGGTCGAGGACTTCGGCGGGACGACCGGTCGGAGCCCCCGGACCCGGGGGCTCCGCGGAGGAGGGGGCCGTCGGCGGGGGGACAGCGTCCTGCGGTGCCGGACGGCGCGGAGCCGGCTCCGCGCCGCCGGGGCCGTCCGCGGGCCCTCGGGCGGACTCGGAGGGAGCGCTGGGAACCCCGGCCGGAGCCGGGGCCGTCCTATCGGTCGCGTCCGTGCGCATTCCCCCGGCGTCGGAGGACGAAGAGGGCGATGCCCCGCCCCGCGTGCTTCGACGGGCCAGCAGGAGCCCGGCCGCGACGACGCCCAGCACGAGCAGCCCGTCGCGCAGATACGCACGGTCGGCGGGCTCGTCGAGGGTGAAGGACCGCTGGTCCGATCCCGCCCGGAAACCGCCGCGGTCCTCGAACAAGGTCGCTCTGGTTACGCCGGTGCCCCCTGCGACTCCTCTGGCGAACCACCGGGCTCGGGCTACTACCTCGACCATGGTCGGCCTCCATCCTACTCGGTTTATGTGGGGTACGTCTCTCTTGCCCGGGGCCGGGTTGCGGGAAACGG
>JADDPR010000074.1:1756-9799 GCA_016781775.1 Rubrobacter sp.
TGTGGGGTACGTCTCTCTTGCCCGGGGCCGGGTTGCGGGAAACGGACGACCCTCCCGGGCCTCGCCGGCAGGATCGGGGACGTAAAGCACCAACAAGGAGAGGGGCAATGCAAACAGCGAGGAGATCCGCGCCCCCTTCACCGCCCAACCCCGCCACGCGAACGCTCGGGCAAACCACCCTCGTTCGGGCTCCGCGCGAGACGGGGCTCCGTGGCGGGACTGTCCCCGACCTCGAGAAACGCGGCGGCGCTGTTCATGCGCGAAGGAGAAGCTGAGCGAGGAACAGCAGGAGTGCCTCAAGATGCCCTGCAAGGTCCGAGAAGAATAAGGGCCGGAAGCCGTAGGAACGACGAAGCGGTGTGCCGTAGGAATGAACCTTCCGCACACCGCTCTCGAGAGCCGTGATAAGCCTGGCTTGTTAGCGGTCGGCCGTCAGCAACCTGGTCGCTGACGGCCGACCGCCGAGAGCCGACGGCTAAAAAACCTTCGGCAGGTAGCTCGGACGGCTCTTCTCAAAGGTTTCGAGGTCGTCCTCGTGGGTGAGCGTCAGGCTGATGTCGTCGAGGCCCTCCATGAGCCGCTGGCGGGTGAAGTCGTCCATCTCGAAGGTCTCGTAGACGTTGGGTCCGGTGACGATGCGCTCGGTGAGCTCAACGGTGATCTCCGTGGCCGGGTCCTCCCGCACCGCTTCGAGGAGCTTCTCGACGGCCTCCCCCGGCAGCTCGACGGCCAGAAGCCCTATCTTCGAGCAGTTGTTCTTGAAGATGTCGGCGAAGGACGGAGCGATGACGGCCCCGAAGCCGTAGTCCTGGATGGCCCAGGGGGCGTGCTCGCGGCTGGAGCCCGAGCCGAAGTTCTCCCCGGCGATCAGGATGACCGCGTCCTCATGCTCGGCCTTGTTCATCACGAACTCGGGGTCTTCGCGCCACTGGGAGAAGAGAAACTGGCCGAAGCCGGTCCGCTCTATACGCTTGAGGGCGTCGCTCGGCACGATCTGGTCGGTATCCACGTCGCTCCAGCCGAGGGGGAGCGCCTTCCCGACTACGCGCTCGACGGGCTGCATTAGTTGACCTCCACGGGGACGCCGAGCTCACTGGGCGAGGCGAACCGTCCCATGACCGCCGTCGCCGCCGCGACCGCCGGGCTGACGAGGTGCGTCCTGCCGCCCTTGCCCTGACGGCCCTCGAAGTTGCGGTTCGAGGTCGAGGCGCAACGCTCGCCGGGCTGCAGGATGTCCGGGTTCATCCCCAGGCACATCGAGCATCCGGCGTTTCGCCAGTCGAAGCCGGCTTCCTTAAAAACCTCGTCGAGGCCCTCCTCCTCGGCCTGGGCCTTCACGCGCATCGAGCCGGGGACCACCATCGCCCGGAGGCCGTCCTTCACCTTGTGGCCGCGCAGCACCTCGGCGGCGACGCGCAGGTCCTCGATGCGAGCGTTGGTGCAGGAGCCGAGGAAGACGGTGTCCACCTCGATCTCCTTTATGGGGGTGCCGGGCGTGAGGTTCATGTACTTCAGGGCCCTGCGGTGCCCGTCGTTCTTCGGCTCGGGGACGGCGTCGTCCAGGCCGACGGTCTGCGCCGGGGTCGTCCCCCAGGAGACGAACGGGACGAGGTCCTCGGCTTGGATCACGACCTCCTTGTCGAACCGGGCGCCCTCGTCGGTCTTCAGCGTCTTCCAGTCCTCGACGGCCCGGTCCCAGTCCTCGCCCTTCGGGGCGTGCGGCCGGCCCTCGAGGTACGAGTAAGTCATCTCGTCTGGGGCGATGAGGCCCGCGCGGGCGCCGCCCTCGATGGACATGTTGCAGATCGTCATCCGCCCCTCCATGGAGAGCGAGCGGATCGCCTCGCCGCGGTACTCGATGACGTGCCCGACCCCGCCGCCGGTTCCGATGCGGTTGAGGATGCCGAGCATGAGGTCCTTGGCGGTCACGCCGGCGGGCAGCTCGCCCTCGATCGTGACAGCCATCGTCTTCGGCTTGCGCTGCGGCAGGGTCTGAGTCGCCAGCACGTGCTCGACCTCGCTCGTCCCGATGCCGAACGCGAGCGCGCCGAACGCACCGTGCGTCGCGGTGTGGGAGTCGCCGCAGACGATCACCATCCCGGGCTGCGTCAGACCTATCTCGGGGCCGATGACGTGGACGATGCCCTGCCCGATGGCCCCCCACTCGTTGAGCGTGATGCCGAACTCCGCGCAGTTTTTCTTGAGGGCCTCCATCTGCTTGGCGGAGACCTCGTCCTTTATCGGCTTCCCGAAGGCGCTCGTCGGGACGTTGTGGTCCATCGTCGCGTAGGTGAGGTCGGGCCTGCGCACCCCGCGCCCCGCGAGCCTCAGGCCCTCGAAGGCCTGCGGGCTCGTCACCTCGTGGACGAGGTGGAGGTCTACGTAGAGGAGATCCGGCTCCCCCTCGACGCTCCGGACCACGTGCCGGTCCCAGAGCTTCTCGAAGAGCGTCTTCGGATTGCTAGTCATGCGTCACTTCCTTCCTTCTTCTACTACCTTTGCGACCGCCGTAAACCGCGAAGCGGCCATCTTCGTACGAACTCTCCACCGACCCGAAGCCGGCCTCCCTGAGCCACGCCATCTGCGCCTCCAGCGTGGCGTTCTTGTCTGCCTTCATGCGCGCGAGCGCGGCGGATAGCTCCCCGTCGCTCGCCCCCGCTAGTTTCACGCGGCGCAGCCAGTCCTCCCCGTACTCCCTCTCCTTTTCGGGCGTCGGTCCGAGGACCTGATCCGCGTTGACGAACCACCCCTCGTCGGCGAGGGCGCCGTGGATCTTGTCGAAGAGCTCCCTCTTGTCGCCGTGCGTGAGGTGGTGGATCGACAACGCGGAAACCACGAGGTCGTACCCCCTGGGCTTCCCCGGCAGGGGCTTGCGCGCATGATCCATGACGCGAAACTCGAACCGCCCTTGCTCCCCCGCGAAGCGCCGCCGCGCCACCCGCAACATCTCCACCGAGATGTCCACGAGCGTCACCCGGGACTTGGGGAACCGCCCCGCGACCATCGCGCTCAGGATCCCCGTCCCCGCCCCGAGGTCCAGAACCCGCAAGGGCTCCTCCCTGCCGAAGGGGACGCTCTCCACCGCGGCCCCGTAGAAACCGTCGAAGCCGGGCACGAGCATCCGGCGCGCCCCGTCGTAGTCGGGCGCCGCCGCGTCGAAGAGCGCCCCGACGCCGAGCACTACGCCGACCTCCTGGCGAGCATGTTCAACCGTGCGTAATCCACCACGAACTCCCCCTCCTCACCGAGACGCGCGGCCACCGCAGCCGCGAAAGCCTCGCCCTCCCCCTTCGGCAAAGCCTCGAGGTGTCTCCCCAGCACCACGGTCCTGAGGTAGCGCGCCAGCCCCTCGACGGAGCCGAACTCCGTGGGCTCCTCGTGGAGCCAGGCCTCGACGTCCTCGAACCCGGCCGCCTCCAGCCTCGCCCTCGTGATCGCGGGGTCCGCGAAGTTCCACGGGTCCTCCCAGCCCTCGAAGTACGGGCGGAACCGCTCCTCTTCCATGACCGCGCCCGCCGCAGCCCGCACCCGCGAGATGTTCCCCTCCCCCCCGCACTGCGCCACCAGGCGTCCCTGCGGCTCTAAAGCAGCCGCGAGCCGGCCGAAGAGCCTGTCGTGGTCTTTGATCCAGTGAAAAGTCGCGGTCGAGAGGACGAGGTCCACGGGCTCCCCGACCTCGAGCTCCAGCAGGTCGACACACTCCACCCGCACCCTGTCGTCCCCGGCGAAGCGCTCCCGCGCCGCCTCCACCATCGCCGCCGATGCGTCCACGGCCAGCACGGTCCCGCGGGGCAACCTCCCCAGGAGCATCTCCGTCACCCGGCCCGTACCGCACCCGGCGTCCACCGCCGCCTCGTCGCCCCGCAGCTCGACGCGCTCCAGGAGCCTCGCGCCCCACCCCGTCATCGGGGCGGCGAGCACCTCGTACTCCTGCGCGTTCCACTCCATAGTCAACGGACACCGGCCTTACTTTGTCTCATCATGTGAGATAAACTAACCAAGATATGGACAGTATAGACGGCGTGGGGCGCATGAACAAGGGAGAGGCGACGAGCGGGGTCGGGGTGTTGGACAAGGCGGTCGGGATCCTGGCGTTCCTCGCGACGGACGGCCCGGCCTCTCTGGCGGAGGTCGTCGAGGGGACGGGGCTCGCTCGGCCGACGGCGCACCGGCTCCTGTCGGCCCTGGAGACGCACCACCTCGTGGCGCGCGGCGAGGGGCGCTACGCCCTCGGGATGCGCCTGCTGGGATGGGGGAACGAGGTGGCGGCGGGGGCGGGACTCGTGGGGGCGGCGCGCCCGGCGCTGACCGCGCTCAGGGACGCGACGGGCGAGAGCACGCAGCTCTACGTGAGGGAGGGCGACGCCCGGGTCTGCGTGGCGACGGTCGAGCGGGCGACGGGTCTCAAGACCACCGTACCGGTCGGGGCGGTGTTGCCGCTCGTGCTGGGGTCGGCGGGGAAGGTCCTGCTCGCCTGGGCCGAGGACCGGGAGAGGTTTCCGGCGGGCCCGGAGGCTTCCGTCCTGGAGGGCGTCAGGCGGCGGGGTTGGGCGGAGAGCGTGGCCGAGCGGGAGGAGGGGGTCGCGAGCGTCAGCGCGCCCGTCTTCGACGGGGACGGCGGGGTACGGGCGGCGGTGAGCGCGAGCGGCCCGATCGCCCGCCTCGGGGCGAACCCCGGCGAGCGGCTCGCCGCGGCGGTCGTCTCGGCCGCGCGTAAGATAGAAGAAGCCCTAGGAAACGGACGGACAGGGGGGAATGGATGACGGATGGGAACGGCAGGCGGCTCGCGGTGGTCACGGGGGCCTCGTCGGGCATCGGGGCGGCTACGGCCCGGGCGCTCGCGGGGGCGGGCTTTGAGGTTGCCCTCGGGGCACGTCGCGAGGAGAGGATAGAGAAGCTTGCCGGCGAGCTAGGGGGGCACGCCAGGCGCCTCGACGTGACGGACCGCGACTCGGTCGCGGAGTTCGCGGAGTGGATGGAGGCTTTAGGCGGGGCGTCGGTGCTCGTCAACAACGCCGGGGGTGCCAAGGGGCTCGCGCCGGTATCCGAGATGGACGAGGGCGACTGGCGCTGGATGTTCGAGGCGAACGTCCTCTCCATCGGGCTGATGACGAGGGCGCTGCTGCCGCAGATGCGGGCATCGGGGAGCGGTCACATCGTGATCATGGGCTCCGCCGCCGGGGTCGAGTCGTACCCGGGCGGGGGCGGCTACAACGCCGCCAAGTTCGGGGCGCACGCCCTCACGCACAACCTCAGGCTGGAGCTCCTCGGCGAGGACGTACGGGTGACGGAGGTCATGCCGGGGGCGGTCAGGACCGAGTTCGGGCTCGTGCGCTTCGAGGGGGACGAGGAGAAGGCCGAGAGACCGTACAAGGGGATAACACCGCTCACCGCCGAGGACGTCGCGGAGTGCGTCCGGTGGGCCGTCACGCTCCCGCCACACGTCAACATAGACCGCATAGACGTCAAGCCAATCCGCCAGGGCGGCGTCGCGCTGTTCAGGAGGGACGGGTAGCGGCCCCCGGAGAGCGTGACCGTAGGGGGCAGTGAGCCGGACCTTCCTCGAAGACCCTCTCGCGGGGATTCGAGCAGAGAACCGCTGCTCCCGGCTCCCCATGCTCGATGCACCTGAACTAGGAGAGGAGTGGGCTCTCGCGGATCTTCGAGCGGGAGGGCCGGAGGTCATGCTCTCCGGCCCTCCCCAGATTGCCTCCGTAGGTTTTCCGGACCTTCCGCTACCCCATCGTGAAGTACCAGGACGCCGTGCGGACGTTCTTGCGGCGTCGGTGGCTACCACCTTTACCGTCTTTTTGTTTTTGGGGATCGCGGGAAGTCGTGGACGAGAGCACCCGTCGAGGCGCTGTAGGAGCACTTCGACCTGCCCGTGCCTGGAGGCTCGATAGCTACTGGAGCGCGTACTGCCGGCACTCGTGTGACTTCGGCAACAACGCCCGAGCCGGTAGGAGCACACGGAGCTCGCTCAAGGATGGTGGGAGCCTCGTCGTCGCGCGCCGACGAGCTGCCGGGGGAGGAAGCTCTCAGCCACCGGGTGAGTAGGAGCAAGAGGGAGGGCCGGAGCAACCATTCTCCGACCCTCGGTGCCTCGTACTACGCTTGCGCCGGCTTACGGGAAGCCGACGATCGACTTCTCGGTGGCATCGGTCGTCTTGGTGTCGGTGCCGGCTCCTCCGGAGAGGGTGTCGTTGCCGTTGACGCCGTCCTTGGAGTTGAGCGCGTCGTTGCCGCCCTCACCGAAGAGCTTGTCGACTCCGGCGCCTCCCAAAACCCTGTCGTTCCCGAGCCCTGCCAGCAGCGTGTCCGCTCCTCCGAGACCCGACACAACGTTCGCGAGGCTCGACCCGGTGAGGGTGTCGTTGAGGTTCGTGCCGGTCAGGTTCTCTACGCCAAGGAAGACGTCGGAGCCCTGCCCCGTGGCGAAGTTGGTCACCAGCGAGGCCCTTACCGCGGTTGTGGATCCCGAGTAGCTTGCGGCGTCGATCCCAACACCGCCGTTTATGGTGTCGTTGCCCAATCCGCCCACGAAAACGTCGTTGCCGGCGTCGCCTCTGAGGATGTCGTTGCCGCCGGCGCCGTTTATGGCGTCGTTGCCGCCGAGGCCGCACAGGACGTCGTTTCCGGGGGTGCCGATTATGGTGTCGTTGCCCGCGGTGCCGGTCTCGGTGCAGAGCGGGATCGGCTGCCAGTCGGGCTCGATGTCGTGTGCGGGGTTGGTGTGTAGCGCCCTCTGGCTGGTACCGTCGGCGTTCATTATCCAAATGTCGCGGTCGGTGTTCGTTGCGCCCACGTAGACGATCTGGTGCCGCCGGGGGAGTAAGATGGGGCTACGCCCGACACGGAATTGTTTTTGGAAGTGTTGGCCTTGTTGGCGCCGTTGGGGTCCATGGTCCAGATGTTTGGCAGGCCATATCCGTTGCTAGAGAAGGTGTGGACGTAAGCGATCCTGGTGCCGTCGGGGGACCAGGCCGGGGCGTCGTCGTGACCCTGGTAGGGATTATTGGATCCGAAACGTTCGGCGTGATGCTGACCGCGTCGTTGGTGGCGGGATTGGTGTCCATCACGTAGACGTTCCTGTTGGTGTCTCCCGTCCGCGCGCTCACGAAGGCGATCTTGGAGCCATCGGGGGACCAGGCGGGCTGATCATCCGGGAAGGAGTTGTTGGTGAGGTTGATCTGCCCCGTGCCGTCGGCGTTCATCACCCAGACCTCGCCGCTGAGGACGTAGGCGATCCTGGTGCCGTCGGGGGATTAGGCGGGCTCGCTCTCTGCGGACGTAGTGTTGGTAAGCTGCCTACGCCCCGTGCCGTCGGCGTTCATCGAGGAGATCTCGTAGTTGGTGCGGCTGGAGCTCTTGAACGCGACCCTGCTCCCGTCCGGCGAGAATGCGGGGTCGCCGTTGCCGCCTGTGGGGAACGTGATCCTGGTGGCCGTGCCGCCCGTGGGAGCTATGGTGTAGATCTCACCGGCCCCGGCGTCGCGGTTGCTGTGGAAGGCGATCCTGCCATCGTCGCCGGGGAATGCCGCCTCTGCCGGTTGCCCCGCGGCCAGGGCGATCACGCATAGCGCCAGCATCGCGGCCAGGCCCGATAGGGAAGCCGTGCCCCTGCCCATCCACATGATCTTGCAAATCAAGCTCTTCGCCATATGCGCTCCTCCTGAAGGGCGGGGTGTTCGGCCCCGCCAAAAGCTACGTAACGAATAGAGCATAAATTGCGTCCCGGGACAGCGTATCCCCCAAATGAGCTAGTTTTCTCGACAAGATGCCGAGAGCTTCGCTAGACGAGCCGCGGGGGCCCACTCGGCAATACTTTGCCCCTTCGGCGGTCCGAAGAAGGGCAGGATCGGGAGGGGTACATCCGTGGTCAGAACTCGCGGTACTGCTGAGCCCGTCCCTTCGGGAGAGCTAGTCTCCCTATTATCCGAGCCGCTCGCTACGGCACGTGGACCTATGCGGACTTCCGCACTCCCTCCGGAGCTTTCCCTCGCCCTCGCCGCCCCGTACGGATCTTTCCCGGGCGAGGGGGCG
>JADDPR010000394.1:0-4554 GCA_016781775.1 Rubrobacter sp.
GGGGGGCGGGACGGCGTTGGGGGCGGGAGACCTACGCGCTCTCGGACTTACTCTCGGGGCGGGAGCATCCGACCGAGCTTCGCTGGTCGCGATAGAGCCCGGAGGGGCGCCGGCGGTCCGTCCGGTTAAAGGAACACGCCGCTAGGGATGTATGGGGAGAGTGGACCCGTCTCTCCGGAGACGCATACGGGGCCCGCGGGCGAGAGGTCCAGCCCGGCGGAGAGCACCACCGGAATCGCCCAAGCCTGGTCGGCCCCGATCCAACGCACCTCCATGCCCTCTTCCTTCCCCTCCGCGAGGCACGCCCACAGCAGCCTCGTAGCGACCGCGGCCTCGGTGGCGGCGAGGAGGGCGAGGAGACCGTCTTGCATCACGGCGTAACCCCTCCCCGAGGGGAGATCGCAGACGAGCAGGCGGCCGGTCCGGAGCATGAACGCGAGGTCCGGGCCGTGGGCCGCGCCGCGCACCCGCCGGTCTACCTCTGCTGCCAGGTCCAGGTCCCCCTCGTCGCCCTCGCGAACTCCCTGCAAGGGCGCCGGCAGAGACTTCCTCCGTACCGCACCGTCCGCCTTGAGCGTCGGTCGCAGGCGGAGGCCGGCCGTGGCGTAGCGACGCATGGCCGTCGGGTGGGTCGAGGAGACCGTGATCCTGGCTCGGCACCCTTCGGCGTAGGCGAGGGCGTGTTCGAGCAGACGTTTGCCCACGCCCCTTCCCCTATGGGCGGCGTCGACCGTGAGCAGGGACAACCCCCATAGCCCCTCGCGGCGGAGGGAGAGGGCGACGCCGATCACGCGCCCCTCGCTCTCGGCGACCCAGGAGCCATCGGGGTCGTTTTCGATAAGGTGGTGGTAACGCGCCCGGTACGACGCGACCTCCGCGGGGCTTCGGTCCGATACACGGGCCTCCTCGGAACCGTTCGCGAAGGCAAGGGCCGCGGTCTCGTAAGCGGCGGGTACGTCCCCTCGCTTCATGGGACGGACGGTGACGCCGCCTTTCACGGGATGAGGGGCCACGGTCTGGGAAGCAGGCTCAAGCCTCGAAAGCCCTTACGGAACGGATCTCGTAGCCCGGCAGGGTGCCGCTCCTCGTGGCCCTCTCCCCGGGCACCAGCAGGTCGTGGTCGACCAACTCCTCCAGGGCCCCGGCGATCTCCTCGTCGGTGCTGCCCCCGAGGGTTGCGCGGAGGTCCTTGCGGTTGATCTGGCCATGCCCGAGGTAGGAGCAGAGGCTGGCGTAGAGAACCTTGGCGGCCGGGGCTACGGGCAGGGCCCAGACCTCCGGCTCGTACCAGAACCCGCCGACGCCCACGGCGTTCTCGGGACGAGGGCCGCGGGCGTCGGAGAGGATCGTAACCTCGGGGAGGACGGCGCTGCTTCTTGCCGGTTCCATCCTCCCTACTTCAGGATGGTGCGCACCGTCTCGCCGACGGCGGGGGTGTGTATCTTGTAGCTTGGCGCGAGGCGGTACGCGAGATCGCTGATACGCCGCTTGGAGCCGTGGATCAGGATGATCTGACGCGGCGTCAGCTTCTCGGTGATGCCGAGGAGCTCCTCCTGGGTGCAGTGGGCGGCGAAGTTGACCTTCTCGACCCGCCAGCCCTCGCCCTCGGCGGGGACCTCCCCGGTGCCGTAGGAGGCCTGCGCGTTGGACGGCAGGATCACGGCGTTCGTCGGGTCGTCCTGCAGGCGCCGGCGGTAGAACGCGCTCGCGCCACCCTGCATCGTCACCGGCGAGGCTATGATGGCGCACGGGTTCGACAGGATGCGCTCGCGGGCCTTGTCGTCGTTGGCGACCGCCCGGATATTCTCCCCGAAGAAAAGCTCCTTGGGGTCCGTGTGCTGCAGGTACGGCTTCATGTAGCCGAGCTGCTCGGCGTACAGCCGCTCGGAGGTCGTCACGACCGAGCCATCCACGTAGATGAAGACGTCCTTGTCGAGGCCATACTCCTTGCCGTAGTGCTTTATGCCCAGGATGATCTCCTGCGCCTGCCCCAGAGCATACGTCGGGATGAGGACCGTCCCCTCCTTCTCGACGGTGGTCTCGTTTATGACCTCGACCATCGTCCGGATGGATTCGGAGAAGGGCTGAGGCCTCTGGTCCGCGAGCGTCGCCTCCATGATGAGAAGGTCTATGTTGCTGACGTTGGGCAGGCGGGCCGAGGGGATGGAGAAGTGGTCCTCCAGGCAGATGTCCCCGGTGTGGAACACGGTCGCGGAGCCCGTCTCGAACAGGACGCTCGCCGCCCCCAGGATGTGGCCGCTCTCGGTGAGCGTGATCCTGGTGTTCCCGACCTTGAGGGGCTTGCCGAACTGCACGGGGACGAGGCGCTTCCTTACCTCCGAGAGCGGCGCCCCTCCCGGAAGCCCGCCGCCCATCGCCGCGTGGTCGTTGAGCGCCGCGGCGATAAGCTTCGCCGAGGGGGGGGTGCAGTAGATGGGCACGCCCGGCTGGTCACGCACGAGGAGCGGCAGCGCCCCACAGTGATCGAGATGCGCGTGCGTTATGATCGCCGCGTCCAGACCCTCCACGGCCCTGAAGTTGGGGGCCAGGGAGCCCCTTCCGTCGGGCTTTATGCCGGCGTCGACGAGGATGCGCGTGCCGCCGAAGTCAAGAAGATGGCTGCTACCGCCGACCTCCCCGGCCCCGCCCAAGGCCCGGAAGGAGAGCGTCGGACGCGTTCTCCCGTTGAGAGACGCGCTCGTCTTGCCCGCCGGGAGTGGCGTGCCCGTCCCAGGTTCTTGCTCGCGGTGGGATCTGTCCCTGATCCCGGTTGAGGCAGGGGAGGGGTCGGCGTCCTCGGCCTCCTCACCCACGGTCGAGGAGGGGCCGGGCCCGCCGCCGCGCTGCCCGCCCGACCGGGGCTCGCGCAGGTCGGCGTGGGCGCGCAGCACGCTGCCCATGAACTCCATAAGCTGGGCGGTCCTGGACGTGGCGTCCAGGGAGTTGGGGAGGGAGCCTACCTCGTTCTTGACGGCCCTTATGAGCAGCTCCCCGAAACCCTCGTCTGTGAATCGGGCATTTTTGAGGGCGTCCTGGATGCGGTCGCGCTCCGCCACTACCTGCCCCAGCTCGTCGTGCATCTCCTCGAGCCGCTCGGCAGCGGAGGAGTAGGCATCTCGCTCACCCTCGAGGATGCGCTCCAGGTGCCGGGCCCTCTTCTCGAGCTCGGCCACCTTCTCGCCCATCCTGGCCCGGAGGTCCAGGGCCGTCGCCGCGCGCTCCTCGGCCCTTTTGGCGCCCGCGACGGCGTCCTCCCTCTCGTCGAGCAGGACCTCGACCTCGCGCCCGAGGGAGGCCGCTTGCTCCCTCGCCGCCCTGCGCGAGAACGAGAGCTGCTCGTTCTCGCGCTTGAGACGATCCAACTCGGCCTCGAGCTGCGCTATGCGAGCGCTCTCCGTAGCTTGCTTCTCGGCCTGCTGGTTCTCCTCCCGCCAGCGGGCGATAAGCTCCGGGACGATGCCCTCCGCCGGCTCCCCGTCGCCACTCACGGCGGCGAGGAGGAGGCCCTCCGTTGTGTGGGTAGCGGCTAACTCGTCCAAGTTCTCCGTGGACAGACCCTCGAGCGCTTCGTAGGTCTCGGGCGATATCTGATCCCCGACGGCGGTGCGAAAGGCGCCCCAGGCGGCGACATCGTTTATGACCCTCCTGGCCACGCCTTTTAGAATGCCGGCGCCGCTGCCGGACTTGCGGGTTAAGGCGTCGGCCTGAATTCCACGGGGGAGAAGGGCCTCATCAAGGCCCGGGATGCTCTTGCAGAGCTCCGCCAGGGTCTTGCGGGTGTCCAACCTGGCGAGGCGGCGCTGCAAGATTTCTTCGGGGAAACCCTCGGGCGGGAGGGGGTGCAATGCATGCCTCCCGGCGTTGCCGGGTTCGGCGCCCTTTCCCTCGGGCGTCGCGTCTTCTCTAGGTATGGGATCTGACATCGGATCTCCCTCAGAGTATGTGAATTTGCTGCACGATCCATGAAAATTATTCTACCACGGGCTATTTTTTGGCCCCCTCGCGCCCTCGGCCGACGGGGGAGAGAGCGGGCGAAACCACGGCCCTTCGTATAAACTTCGGTCCATGGAAGCAGAAACGGGTACGCCAAGCGTGAAGGTTCTCGCCTACTCCCCGGGCCGTTACCCGATCCTGATTGCGCAGTTCGCACCCGGAGACCTCCGGACGCTCTACTTCGAGACCGGCTACGACCCCGATTGGGCGAAGTCCGTTACCGAGGAGTGGATGCGCGACAACGCAATAGGACGCCACAGCTTCGTGGAGGTCGTCCCTCCGCGCGAAGTGCCGACCCCGGCGCTCAAAGATTACGTGCGCGAGAGGAGCTTCTAAGCAACCTCTAGCCTCGTTACGATGGGGCCTGCCTCGAAGGAGGTTAGGGCCCTAATCGTCGTTGTTCTTGCGGTTCTTGCCGTCCCCGTCGCTGTTTCTCTTCCTGCTGCCTTTGTCCTGGTCCCCGTTGCCGTCTCTTTCGGCGCCCCCGCTGCCGCGTTCTCCAGCCACGTCCCCGCCGTTCTTCGGCTGAGATCGCCTGGAAGGGGAGGGGTTCGGGGTGGG
>JADDPR010000394.1:4679-34431 GCA_016781775.1 Rubrobacter sp.
GCTTCCTGCGGCGCGGCTTGTTGCGCTTCCTGCGGCGCGGCTTGTTGCGCTTCCTGCGGCGCGGCTTGCGGGGGAGGTTCGGGGGCCGGAGGTGGTCCCGAGCTGACGTTTACGGTCACCGTGACGGCGTAGGGGTCGGTCGGGGTGTTGGCCGCCGGGATCGTCGAGACCACGGTGCCCGCCGGCAGGTTGCTCCGGACCTCCACGACCTCGGAGGCGAACAGTGCGTTCCACAGCGTCGTCTGGGCCGTCTCCGCCGTCTGTCCGCGCACGTCGGGGATGGGGAAGAGGTCCGGGAGATCCGGGCCGGTGCTGACGGTGACGCTTACGCTGCTCCCACGCCTCAGTTCGGTACCCGAGACGGGCTGTTGGTCGACGATCTGGCCCGCCGGTACGCTCTCGCTCGGGGCCTCCGCCTGCGCGCCGAGCTCGAGGCCAACGTCTGCGAGGATCGCCGCGGCCTGCTCGGGGGCCTGGCCGGCCAGCTCCGGCACCTCCGCCTCAGCGGGGCCGGACCCGACCGTGATCCCGACGTCGGAGCCGACCTCGGCGGTCTCGCCCTTGCCGCCGGCCGGGTCCTGGGAGACGACACGCCCGTCGTCCTGAGTGGAGCTCTCGCTCACCTCGACCTCGACGTCGAAGCCCGCCTCGTCGAGGATGTCCCGAGCTTCTTCCTCGGGCCTGCCCTCCACGTTCGGCAGGTCCGTCACCTGAACGCTGCTGAGGTCCACGGTGATGGTGCTCCCCCGGGCTGCTTCCTCCCCGGGGGCCGGGTCCTGCTCGACGACGGCCCCCACGACCTCCCTGCTCTCTCGCCGGGCGCCGGGTACCACCTTGAACTCATCGGCGATGGCCTGCGCCTCTTCTATGGAGCGCGCGTTCTCCAGGCTCGGGACGGGGATCTGCTGGACGGCGTTCCCCCCAACCTGGCTGTACGCGATGCCGCCGACCGCGGTGAGGAGCAGGAGAAGTAGCAGGACGGGAACGAACCAACGACGCCGGCGGCGCCCGTAATCCTCCCGGCCCGGGGGCGGCATTGCGGTGGTGCGCTGCGAGGAGCCCGTCGTGTTCGTCCCGTGGATCATCATGCGGGTCGTGTCGTTCGAGGGCGACAAACCCTCCAGCACTCGCTCCAGGTCCTCGATAAGCTCCCCCGCGTCGGCGTAGCGGTCGTTGGGGGACTTGGCGAGCAGGCGGCAGGTGATGGCGTTTATGCCATCGGGGATGGTGGGGTTGAGGATTTTGGGCGGGGCGAGGTAGCCGTTTACGTGCTTCATGGCGATCCCGATCGGCGTCTCGGCGTCGTACGGGAGCGTCCCGGTCAGCATCTCGTAGAGGACCACCCCGAGGGAGTACAGATCGCTCCGCGGTCCGACCGGCTCGCCCATCGCCTGCTCGGGGGAGATGTAGTGGGCGGTGCCGAGGATGAAGCCCGTCTTGGTCATCGTGCTCGAAGACGCGGCGCGCGCGATCCCGAAGTCACCGACCTTGACGTCGCCCGAGGAGGTGACGAGGACGTTGTGGGGCTTTATGTCGCGGTGGACGACGCCCTTGGCATGGGCGGCCTGCAACGCCTCGGCGATCTGGAGCGCCACGGCCGCTGCCGTTTCCGGTGGGAGGGCGCCTCGTTCGAGGATCCTGTCCTTCAGGGTGCCACCGGGCAGGTACTCCATGGCGATGTAGTACGTGTCGCTCGCGTCCTCGCCGCGGTCGTAGATCGAGACGATGTTCGGGTGCGAGAGGGCGGCGGCGCTTTGCGCCTCACGCTTGAAGCGCTCCACGAACTCCTCGTCGTCGGCGTAACGGCCGCTCATCACCTTGAGCGCCACGTCCCGGTCCAGGACGTCGTCGTGCGCGAGGTAAACCTCCGCCATCCCGCCGCTGCCGAGCGGCCTGCCGATACGGTACCGATTGTCTACAAGCTGTTCCAAGTCAGGGCATTATAGCGGTAGCTCGATCGTCATCAGCCCGGCCCCTCGTCTTGTGGCCGCGGCACGGGCTGTAGGGGCTGCTGCTGGGACGCAGGCGGCTGCCCGGGTTGGGATTGCTGCTGTTGCTGGGGTGCCGCGTTTCGGAACGGCGCGAAGGGGTCTACGGGCGCGCCGGGCTGGTCGGGCGCCGACGGCTGGGCAGGCCTTTGGGCCGGGTCCAGGACTTCGCCGGGCCCGCCTCCGGGGACCCCGGCCGGCAGGTTGGGCTGCGTGGAGGGGGGCGCAGGGGCGGGGCGGTCCAGGTAGGCCCTCATGAGGTTGCCCGCGATGGTGAGGGCAGGGGTCTCGGCGGCGCCGTCCTCGCCGATGACGCCGCCGTTCTCGACCACGACGGCGACCGCTATCTCGGGGTCGTCGGCGGGGGCGAAGGAGATAAACCAGGAGTGGGGCTCGCCTTGCGGGTTCTCGGCGGTACCGGTCTTGCCGGCGACCTTCGTGCCCTGGATCTGCGCGGCGACCAACTCACCCTCCTCGACGACCCCTTGCATCATCTCGTTGAGCGTCCGGGCCGTCCCCTCGGGGAGCGCCTCGTTAAGCGGACGGGGCGTGGGCCGATCCAGGATGATCCCGTCCGAGGAGCGAACCTCGCGCACGAGCCGGGGCTGCATCATGTCCCCGTCGTTGGCTATCGCCGACGCCACGAGCCCCATCTCGAAGACGTTCGAGACCACACGGTCCTGTCCGAAGGAGATCGGGGCGGTGTTCCCCTCGGCCCATTCTTCCGGCGGGAGCCCGAGGTCGCTCGGCGCCACGTAGAGGGGGTAGTCCTCGTACTCGTAGCCGAAGCCGAACTCGCGGGCCATCGCCGCGAGTTTCTCCGGCCCGACCCTATCCACCGCGATCTGCGCGAAGACCGTGTTTATCGAGAACACGAGGGCCTCGGCGAACGTGACGTTCCCGTACGCCTTGCCCCGGTAGTTGCCGAAGCTGTACCCGGGCGTCTCGTAAGTCCCGTCGTCGTTGAACCTGTCCGTCGGCCGGACCCCGGCCTCCAGGGCCGCCGCCGCCGTGATGACCTTGAACGTGGAGCCCGGAGGATAGGTTACCTGGGTTGCGCGGTTGAGGAGAGGGTTGTTCGGCTCGTTCGAGATCTCCTCGAAGCCCTCGTCTATGACGACGTTCGGGTCGTAGGAGGGGTAGGTGGCGAGGGCGAGGGTCTCGCCGGTCTGGGGGTCGAAGGCGGCGACGGCGCCTCGGCCGGTGTTGCTCTGCGCGAGCTGGTTGTAGGCTTCGCGCTGGAGCTCTGGGTCGACCGTAAGCGTGACGTTGTTGCCGGTCTCGGGACCGCCGGAGAACTGGTTCAAGAGCTCGTCGAGGGTCTCGGGCTCACCGGTACCGGAGAGGTTGTTGTTCTGGCCGATCTCTATGCCGCTGGCCCCGAAACGGTTGCTCCAGTAGCCGACAACGTTGGCGAAGACCTCGCCCTCGGGGTAGATGCGCTCGTACTCGTTGCCCCCGGCCCTCTCGCTGCGGGCGAGCACGGTCTCGCCGTCGCCGGCGAAGATCAAGCCGCGCGGCGTCTCCTGCGACCGCTGAGACTGCAACCCGTTCGAGGGATGGTTGGTCAGATCCTCCCGCGCGTAGACCTGCCAGTAGGCCATGACCCCGACGAGCGCGACGAAGCCCGCCGCGAAGAGGTAGAAGGTGCGCCTGAGCTGGGTGTTCAAGCCGCCTCGCCCTCCACGAACTCGGGGGCTGCCTCCTCGGCGGCGCGCCTGCCGGCGTTCTCGGAGACGACGAGCAGGAGGCCGGTGAGGATGAAGTTGCCGACGACCGAGGAGCCGCCGTACGAGACGAAGGGCAGGGTGATGCCGGTAAGGGGGATCGCCTTCGTCACCCCGCCGACGATTATGAGCGTCTGGATGGCGAACATGGAGGTGAGGCCGAAGGCGAGGAGCTTGGAGGCGTCGTCGGCGGCGAGCAGCGAGATCTTGATCCCCCGATACACGAAGACGAGGAAGGCCAGAAGCAAGGCCGTCGAGCCCAGAAGCCCGAGCTCGCTCGCTACCGCCGAGAAGATAAAGTCCGTCTGGACCTCGGGGATCGCCTGCGAGAAGCCCTCGCCCAGGCCCGTCCCGGTGATGCCGCCGTCGGCGATGGAGAACAGGCTCTGGAGAACTTGATAGCCCGTCCCGTTCGGGTCGGACCAGGGGTCGAGCCAGGTCTGCACGCGCACCTGAACGTGGTCGAAGAGGTAGTAGGTCGTGAGGGACCCCGCGGCGAAGAGCAGGGCACCAAGGATCACGTAGGCTATCCGTCCGGTCGCGACGTAGAGCATCAGCAGGGGCACGGCGAAGAAGAGCAGGCTGCTCCCGAGGTCCTTCTCGAAGACGAGGAGCCCGAGGCTGGCGGCCCACACGAAAGCGACCGGCCCGAAGTACTTGAGCGCCGGGACCTGGACGCCGAGAATGGTCCGGCTCGTCGCGGCGAGAAGGTCGCGGGTGTCGGCGAGGTAGCCGGCGAAGAAGATTATCAGCGCGATCCTGGCGAACTCCGAGGGCTGGAAGTTGACCGGCCCGACCTTCAGCCAGAGCTGCGCCCCGTTGACCTCATAGCCGAAGAAGATCGTCGAGGCTATAAGGCCGACGGCCACGGCGGCGAGGAGGTACTTGTAGTTGAAGAGGCGGTGGTAGTTTTTGAACAGAAGCGCCGTGAGGACGAGGGCTGCCGTACCGACCAGGATCCAACCCGCTTGCGTGGTCGCGAGGTTCTCCCTCCCAGACACGTCGTACGTTAGACGGTAGATCATGACGAGCCCCACGCCGGTGAGCAGCGTGACCACGGCGAGGAGCAGGGCGTCCGCGTGCGGCAGCCAGAGGCGGACGCCGAGGTACAGGGCGACCATCGTCCCGGCGTAGTAGGCGCCGTAGATTAACGGCGGGCTCTTTGCTTCCTGGACGAAGATCAGGGTAGCGAAGCCCAAAGTCGTGATGAGGAGCGCTATTGCCATCGGGATCGTCGCTCGCTGGGTCAAACCGCTATCGTTCCCTTCTTCCCGTCTCCCGATCTTCCAGGTCCTGGACTACCCTTTCGGCGTCCTCCCTGGAAGAGTAAAGCTTGTGCGTGTCGATCGGTTCGCGGTACGTCTCCCCGACCTCGGACTCCCTGAGGTCCGTGCGCCGGAACTCCTCGTTGAGCTTGTAGCCCAGGGTGTACTCCTCCGGCAGGCCCCGGTATATCACCACTTCGCCCGAATCAAAGCCCAGGTAATACCTGCTGCTCCCCCAGAGGTAGAAGGGCGAGGCGAGCGCCGTGAGCACCATCAACGCCGCCAGCGCCCGTACGATCCAGGCCAGGGCCCGAACCGGCGCGCTCCCCCCTTTCCGGGGACGGGAGGATCGCGCCTTGGCGGACGAGCCTCGTCGCTGCGTCCCCCGCCGCCCTCTGCGGGACGGGGCCCCGACGGGCGCGGGCCCTGCCTCTTGCGGGAGGGATCTCATCTCCTGGGTGTCGGTCCGAGGCTTCCCTCCCGCCGGCTCCTCCTGCTCCTTGACGTCCACGACCACGACGGTCACGTTGTCGGCGCCGCCGGCGTCGAGGGCGGCCTTGACGAGGGCGTGGGCGGCCCCTTCCGGCTCCGGGGTGGCCAGAAGCTCGCCGACCTTCGCCTCGGGGACCATGTCCGTGAGGCCGTCGGAGCAGAGCAGGACGCGGTCGTCCGGCTGAACGGGCAGGACCGCCGTGTCCACCCGGACCTCGTCCTCGGCGCCGAGAGCCCGCGTGATCAGGTTCTTCTGCGGATGCTCGGAGGCCTCGGCGCGCGTGAGGTCGCCGCTCCGAACGAGCTCGGCGACGAGCGAGTGGTCTTCGGTGATGGGGGCGAGCTCGCCGCCGCGCAGGAGATAAGCCCTCGAATCGCCGACGTGCGAGATCTCCGCGCTCGCGCCCGCCCTGTCGCCGACGGAGAAACGCGCCGCCACGATCGTGGTGCCCATCCCCGAGAGCTTCTCGTCCCCGCGTGCCGCGGCGAGGATGCGGCGGTTCGCCTCCTTTACGGCTCCTTCGAGGGAGTCTCCGGGCTCAAGTTCCTCCAGGACGCCTATGGCGATCCGGCTCGCCACCTCCCCGGCTTCGAAGCCACCGATCCCGTCGGCGACCGCGAAGAGCGCCTCGTCTTTGCCGTCCCCGGTGAGGAGGGAGTCTTCGTTGTTCTTGCGTACCTTGCCGGCGTTGGTGGAGCCGAACGCGTCGAGGTAGAGCCCCACTCGCCCTCCCTACTCCGAGTACCTGAAGGTCGTCGACCCCACCTTCACCCGATCCCCGCTCTTGAGAGGCGTCGCCCCGACCGCCTTGCGGCCGTTGACGTAGGTGCCGTTGGTGGATTGCGCGTCTTCGACGTACATCAGGCCCGCGTGCCGGGTGAGCCTCGCGTGCTCGCCCGAGGCGTAGTCGTCGTTCTTCAGGACGATATCGCTGCTCGAGGAGCGCCCGATGACCATCACGCCACCCGCCACGGGGAACCTCGTCTCGGGCGCCAGGACCTCGGAGTCCTCGACCACGAGGACGGAGTCCTTCTCCCGACCGTTCTGCCCGAAGGCGGGCCTCTCCTGCGCTCGTCGCCGCGGTGGCGGCTTGTTCTCGACGCCGGGGACGAAGACCTCGTCGTCGGGGACGGCGCGCAGGTCGCCGACGCCCCGCCGGACCACGGCGTAGATGAAGGCGAACAGCAACAGGAGCAGCAGGGCCTTCGCCGCGAGTAGCGGCACCTGGAGGTCGAGCACGGCTATCGCCCCCTGGGGGTGCGACGCTCCGTTAGGTTCCCGAAGAAGTCGGGGCCGGACGACCCGTCCCCGTCCCCTTCCCTGCGCCGGATGAAGCGGGCGTTGACCCCGCCGAAGGTAAGCTCGTCCCCGCTCTCGATGCGCTCGCGCTCTATCGGCGCCCCGTCGAGGAGGGTGCCGTTCGTCGAGCCGAGGTCCTCGACCAAGAAGCCGTTCTCCGAGCGGATGAGCCGCGCGTGACGCCTGGAGACGTTCGGGTCGGGGACGACGATGTCGTTCTCTTCGGAGCGGCCGACGCTCCAGGGCCCGCGGCCCTCCAACGGGTGCGCCTTCCCGCCGTCCTCCATGACCAGCTCGACGGTCTCCCGCGCCAAACCTTGTTTTTTCGCCTCGTCCGAGGAGATCATGGCCGTGCTCTGGGCGTCGCCCTCGTCCCCCGAGGTGTCTTCGGTGCGGAAAATGCGGGTCTGGCCCGACGTGTCCTGTGGCGCCCCCCTCTCGCGGGGGCCGTCGCCGCCCGTAAGCTTGGCGGTAACGCCAAACTCCCCGAAGCGCAAGGACTCTTCCGTGGTGAAGCGCACCCTCGGCGGGGTCATGAGGTGGTAATTTTTGGATTGGGCGTGGGTTGTGGCGTACTGGATCAGCTCGTCCCTGAGGGAGCTCTGGTATGCCCGGATCGACTCGGCGTCCGCCTCCGAGAGGTGAACGGTGAAGTCGTTCGGGGCGTAGGTTCGCGAGACGCTGACCATGCTGCCCTCATCCATCTGCTTGGCGAGGCCCTTGGCGATCTCGACCGGATGCACCTGCCGCCTGAAGGCACGCCCGAACATGCCCTCGACGAGGGACTCCATCCGCTTCTCTATCTGCCGCAGGAAACCCAAAGAGCTCCTTACCCGCCCGCTCTGGAGCTTAGGAACCTGATCACCCCGTACATTATAGCCGCGAGACCGAGGGAAGTCATAGCCTCCGAGAGCGCCGCCGGCGTCTCCGACACCACGAGCGCGTACGCGAGCACCCCGCCCCCCACCGCAACGACGAGCCCCAGGGCCCACTGGCCCACCCACTCCGCCGCCGAGACGACCCCGGCCATGACCGCCCACAGCCCGGCCAGGAACCCGAGCGAGGGGTAAGCCCCGACCAACGCCTCGCCCTGGCGGAGAAACTCCTCGGGGCCAAAGCCCAGGGGAAGGTTCCCCAGGGAGAGGCCCAGGTAGGGGAGCGCGCCGTCCTCCCAGGCCAGATCGTAGATTACAAGTGAGGCTGCCCCCATCGCCGCCGAGGGGATGGCCCCCAACGGGCGCATGAGCGCCCCCAACAGTAGCGGCAACCCCGCCCCGAGGCCTACCCCCGCCAGCGGGATGGAGAGCAAAGGTCCCAGAGGCAGACGGCTCATCCCGCCGCTGACGGAGCCCGCGGCGACCCAGAGCCCTCCCACGGCCGGCAGCATCGCCGCGAGACCGAAGGAGATCTGACCGTTCCTCGCAAGGGCCACGGCGAGCGCCACGATCACTCCGAGAGCTCCGAGGCGCGGCAGGAGGTAGCCCAACACCCCGAACCCCGCCGCCACGCCCAAAGATGCCGCGTCGTTCAGGAGCAGCCCGGCTACGAGGTAGCCGAGCCAGCCGGCCACGAGCCCGTTCACCGCCCGCAATACGTGCCCCCCGTACCCGCTCTTCTTGTTCGGGGACCCGTCCAGAACCTTCGTCCGGGCGCCGGTGCTCTCGCGGCGTCCGGTGAGGAGCTTCAGGGCGGAGGCCGCATCCCTCGGGCGGTGGTCCGGGTTGGGGGAGGTCGCGCGGTTCACGAACTCCTGCAGGCGGGGCGGCGGCTCCTCCGGCTGACGAGCGAGGAGGGCGCGGGCCGTGGCCCCTACGGCGTAGATGTCGGTCAGCTCGGTCGGGTTCTCGCCGTCCAGGATCTCGGGCGCTATGTAGCCCGGGGTCCCCACAGCGTAGCCGACCTGGGTCAGGCGCGTATCTCCGGCCCGGTAGGCGACCCCGAAGTCGGTGAGCTTCACCCGGCCGCGTTCGTCCACGAGCGCGTTCTGGGGCTTTATGTCGCGGTGGATGATGCCCCGGGAGTGCGCGTACTCCAGGGCCGAGAGAATCTGGACGAGCGAGTCCACGACGTCGTCCATCCGGTAGTGCCTCGCGGCGACGTCGAGGGGGTCCCCGCGCACGAACTCGGTTACGAGGTAGACCTCGAGGTCCCCGGGGATGACCTCCAGAGTCTCCACGATGTTCGGGTGCTTGAGGCCCTCGGCGATCTGGCCTTCCCTGAGGGCCCGCGAGCGCTCCCCATAGCTGTAAACGGGGATGACCTTGACGGCTACCTCCTGGCCTCCCCGGAAGTACCCTTTCTTTCCGTCAACGGAGTGGGCCCGCCAGACGGTGGCGAAACCGCCACGGCCGACCATCTCCGCGAGCGCATAGCGTCCCTGTCCGGGACCACCGCCGCCGATGTAGCGCGTCCCTACCATCGGGAAGGTATTGTATAGCCCTCGCGCCACGCCTGTTACGGGGTACGTTGCGCCCTCGCCGTCCTACGGTCGGTCTTCCTCCGCGTCGTGCGTCCGCCGGGTCCTCCCGAGCTTCTTCGCCAGAGCGCCGAGGGCGTCTATGAGTGCCCGCAGCGCCGGGTCTTCGATGGGCTCGTACGCGCGCACCGTGCGGCTGTGCGCGCCTTCCTCGACCGTGACCGTGTGCAGCCGAAGGTCGGCGGCCCCGTGCGGCGGCTCCTCGGGCCCTTCCGGTCGCTCAAAGAAGCGCGCCTCCTCGACGCAGCGCACGAGCTCCGCGGCCTCCTCCTCCCGTAGCTCGCTCGTGTCGATCTCGATCGGGGCCCGGAGCCCGGGGAAGAACGCCAGCCCTCCCTCCGTGCGGAACTTGAGGCGCATGCAATGCCTCCGATTCGTGCTAGGTCGGGTCTATGCCGACGCCGCCCCAGGCCTCGCGGACGGCCCGGAGTTCGGGGCCGCCGGATCCGTAGAGGGAGGCCGCGGCCCTCGCGGTGAGCCGGGCGAACCTTCGGAATCCGGTGTCGGGCTTGAGCGTGGGGTCGATCGCGGTTGCGTTCCAGATCCTGCCGGCAACCTCCCAGGCGTTCCCTCCGAGGGCCGTGGCGGCGAGGTAGAAGGCCCTGTTGGGGATGCCGGAGTTTATGTGTACGCCGCCGTTGTCCTCGAAGGTGCTGACGAAGCCGTCCATGTGGGCGGGCTGCGGGTCCTTTCCGAGGATCGGATCGTCGAAGGCCGTGCCCGGCCTGCTCAGCGAGCGGAGCGCGACCCCGTTCACCTTCTCCGTGAAGAGGCCCGCCCCTACCGTCCAGTCCGCCTCCTCGGCGGTCTGGCCGAGGCGGTATTGCTTTACCAGGGAGCCGTAGACGTCCGAGAGGTGCTCGTTCAGCGCGCCCGGCTGCCCCATGTAGTCGAGCCCGGACTCGTACTGGGTCACGCCGTGGGCCAGCTCGTGTCCTATAACGTCGAGCGAGATCGTGAAACGGTTGAAGAGCTCGCCGTCCCCGTCGCCAAAGACCATGCGCTGGCCGTCCCAGAAGGCGTTGGTGTAGTTCACGCCGAAGTGGACGTGCCCGTCGAGCGGCATCCCGGCGTCGTCGATGGAGTCGCGGTCGTAGGCTTCTCGGAAGAAGTCGTAGGTGGCGCCCAGGTCATCGTAGGCCTCGTCCACGGCGGCGTCTCCGGTCGGGCCTCCCCCCTCGGCGCGGGCCACCCTGCCCGGCAGGTTCTGAGTGTTGCCGACGTCGTAGATCGTACGCCTCTTTCGGCCCTCCGGGTCCAGAGCACCGCGTATCCCCATGCCGGGGGCCCCCGACGGGGGCGTGACCTGACGCAGCGAACGGAAGGTACCGTCGCTTGCGAGGGCGTGCATCGCGGCGTCCCGTTGAGCGGGAGAGCCGTTGCGGGCGATCTCGCGCAGCACATAGGGCGGCAGCACGCAGAAGACGGGATTGCGACAACTCCTACGGTCGATAACTTGCTCCTATCGTTGGGCCCGAATTCGATCGGGGCGGCCTACTGACACCCTACCCAGGGCGTCTTCCGGGGACACCAAGCCTGCGGCAGTCCCCGGATCTCTTGATGTCCGCACGGGCGGTCCGGCGAGATTTCAGCGTGTAAACTCCGCCCAGGATGAGTGACGGAGTGGCACACCGGGGGCACGACGAGGAGCCGGAGAACGCAAGGGCGGGTTCCGGGCGCAGGAGGCGGCGGGTCCTGCCCGCCCTTCTCGCGGGGCTGCTCGCGCTCTCCCTGCTCTCGGCGATGGCCGCGCCCCTCCTTCTGGATCGTTCGTCGACGGATAGCGACGACGAAGCCAAGGGGCTTCTCCTCGGGGCGGCGTCCGAGATGGAATCGTGCGCCGCGTCGGCGGGCGGCTCGTTCGAGGGCTGCGACGCCCGGCGCATGGGGGAGCTCGCCTCCGGCATCGAGTGGCGCGAGGGGGTGGCGCCGTACGGCGTGGGCTGGGGGGACGGCAGGGTGGGCAGGGTCTACGTCTCCGTCGCGCCGGACGTGGGCGACGCGAGCTCCTACAGGCTGGAGACGACGAGCGGGAGCGGGTACGTCTTCTCCTACGAGTACTCGGGCGGCTCGGTGACGAAGATGGCGAAGGGCAGCAGCGAGCCCGAACCCTGGTAAGCCGCAGCGGCGCAGGCGTCGTGGGAGTTCGTCTCCGTCGACCCTCGCCCATGACACGCTTTGGGAGGAGATTTTCTTTGCTCCCGTATACCTCGCGCCCGCACGTGTGACTCAACCGCTTGGACCGGGGAAGCCTGCGAGTAAAATAGCCGTCGTTGCCCCCGACAAGACGCAGGAGATGCTTACGATTTCCACGGACGAAAGATCTCTCACCCTTGCAGGTGTGGGAGCCGGATGCGGGCCGTCGAGCCTGCGGGCTTCGCATGGGCGGTCTTACGCGACCCGCAAGGTTCCGTTTGCCGCACGACCGTCTCACTTCGTGGGATCCGGCCGGGGGGATTCGTGATGCGGGTCGGCAGCATCTCCGGTATTGGGGAGGTGGACGCCGGGGCGTGGCGGACCCTGGAGCCACGGGACTTCCCGTTTTTCGATCTCGAGTTTCTAGAAGCCCTCGAACGCTCCCGCAGCATCGGTCCGGCCAGCGGGTGGTCGCCGGCTTACCTCCTTTGCGAGGACGACAGAGGAGGGGTGCTCGGCGCGCTCCCGGTCTACCTCAAGACGGACAGCTACGGCGAGTACATCTTCGACTGGGAGTGGGCGCGGGCGTATCGGGAGCACGGTCTCCGGTACTACCCCAAGCTCACGGCCGCCGTGCCGTTCACGCCCGCGACGGGGCCGAAGCTCCTCTCGCGCCCCGACCTCGGCGAGGATGGCAGGGAGGGACGCCGGGCCGTGGCGCGCGCCCTGCTCGACGCTGCCCGCGTGCTCGGCGACGAGCTCCGGGTCAGCTCCTCGCACGCGCTCTTTCTCCCGGAGGATGAGATCGGAGAGTTCGAAGATCGGGGGTTCGCGGTGCGCCACTCGTTGCAGTTTCACTGGCGCAACCGCGGTTACGGCTCCTTCGACGATTACCTCGGGGCGCTCACGAGCAAGCGGCGGCGTCAGATCTCGCGCGAGCGCCGCCAACTCGGGGAGGAGGGCTTGATCGTAGAGCGCCTCACCGGAGACGACCTCACCCCCCGGCACGCGGCCCTTATGTATCGCTTCTATCTG
Source organism: Rubrobacter sp. (assembly GCA_016781775.1). Lineage (GTDB taxonomy): Bacteria > Actinomycetota > Rubrobacteria > Rubrobacterales > Rubrobacteraceae > Rubrobacter_F. The sequence goes on from JADDPR010000394.1 coordinate 17,099, forward strand.
AGCACGCTCGACAGGAAGTGGGGCTCCCCGTACCTTACCGGGGCTTTCTTCGACGAGGTCTTCCGGACGATGAAGGACCGCATCCTCTTCGTTCTCGCGCGCGACGCGACGACGGGCCGGCCGGTCGCGGGCGCCCTCAACTTCTACAAGGGCCGGACCATCTTCGGTCGCTACTGGGGCGCCTTCGAGGAGCGGCGCAACCTCCACTTCGAACTCTGCTACTACCAGGCGATCGAGTTCGCCATCGAGCGCGGCATGGACCTCTTCGAGGCCGGGGCGCAGGGCGAACACAAGCACGCGCGCGGCTTTCTGCCGTCGATCACGTATAGCGCGCACGAGATCCGGCACAAAGGCTTCCGCCGGGCTATCGAGCACTACATCGAAGAGGAGAAAGAATGGCTCGCCGAGGCGATGGAGGACTACGCCCGGCACGACCCCTACAAGGCCTGACCGGATAGCGGCCTGCGTCGCCGCGGGGAGGCACACGCTTCCCTGGTGTTCGCCAAGTGTTCCGTGGGTTGGTACAATCCCCGAGGCTGCTGAACCAGCTTATGGGCGAGTGGCGGAATCGGTAGACGCGCTAGGTTCAGGGTCTAGTGTCCGAAAGGACGTGAGGGTTCGAGTCCCTCCTCGCCCACCAGATCGTCCTAGCCGGCGGGCAGCGCCTTGCGAGCGGAGATCCCCCGGCCCCTACATGGGGGTTGTTTGGAACGTAGATCCCACAGGTCCGGGCCGAAGGTTCGCCGCGCAAGACCCGCGTCTTCTCGTGGCGCGACCGGCCGCCCCCAGTCGAAACCCCGCGCGCGTCGGGCGAGGACGCTCCCGCCCTGGATCACGCTCCTCGGCTCCATCCTCTTCCTTGCCACCTGCTTCTTCCTTATCTTCTTTGTCGCGAAGGGCTGCGTCGCCGCGCAGGAGTCGACGCACATCCGCAAGTACGTCACGAGCGCGGACAGCACCTTGAGCGACTCCGCCAACCTCGGTAGGGAGGAGCTGCAGGGCGTCCTCGCGGGTGCCGCCGCGGACCCGGGGGCGATGGACGCGAACGCTCTGAGCTCCGCCTCGGACAAGGCGCGAACGTACTACCTGGATGCCCTTCACAATCAGGAGGTGCCGCCCGGGTTCGAGGACGCCCACCACTACATGGTCAGCGCCCTAGGCATCAGGGCGGAGGCCATGGAGGATCTCGCCTCGTCCGCCGGCGGGGAGCCCGCCGAGGCTGGGGAGGTCCTCGCGGCCTCCGTGGAGGACTTCAAGCTCAGCGACGCCGTCATCCGCGACCACTACGTCCCCGCCTCCGAGGACGCGCTCACACAGTTGGGCAAGAGGGGAGACCGGAGCTACCTCTACGAGCCCGCGCCGTTTATGGACTACGAGGCCCTGGGGCTGGAGACGGAGACGGCGGCGGGCGCGCCCGCACCCTCCGACCCCAACGCGCTGCACGGCTTGGAGATACTCGCCGTGGAGATTGGCGGACAGCCACTCTACGCGGGGGGCAACGTCCTTCTCACGGGTTCCGCCGAGCCGGTGTTCTTCGTGAGCGTCACCAACGGCGGCGAGGTGCTCGAGACCGGGGTGCCGGTCGAGGTTGTGCTCAACACGAGCGCCGAGCGGCAGGCGCTGTCGGCCACGATCGAGCGCATAGAGCCCGGGGCGACGGCGACGGTGGAGGTCTCGGGCTTCAAACCCGGACAGCTGAACGAGACCGTCGAAACGACGATCTCCGTTGGCCCTGTCGAGTTCGAGCAGAACGAGGACAACAACGCCCTTACGGGCACCTTGACGTTCGGCATGTAAGGAGGGCGGGATCTTGGTAACGGCGGTAGTCCTTGTTACGACGGAGAGCGAGAGGGTCGCGGAGGCCGCCCAGGCGATGTTGAAGATCGAGGGCGTCACCGAGGTCTACTCCGTCACAGGCCCCTACGACCTCGTGGTCATGGTGCGAATACCGGACTTCGAACGGATGGCCCAGATTATCCCCGAGAAGCTCGCCCAGGTCCCCGGCGTCGCCCGTACCGAGACCATGGTCGCCTTCCGCACCTACTCCGACTACGACCTCGACCGCATCTGGTCTCAGGGCCTGGAGTAGCCCTGATCTAGATGTTCGGGGATGGCTAGCAGGGGAGGCACATGGAGCATCCCAACTCCGCGCTGATCCGGCGACTGTACGAGGCCCGCGACCGGGACGACTACGACGCCATCCGATCCCTGCTCTCCGGGGACGTGGTCTGGCACGAGCCCGACGTGGGCGGCGAGCACACCGGCGACCTGCACGGCCCCGGCGCCGTGCTCGCCATGATCCGGGACGCCCGAGGACGCACCGGGGGCACCTTTCGCCTTCGTCCCCGCGAGATCGTGGCCAACGGCGAGCACGCCGTGGCCCTTATCGACTGGTCCGCCGAACGCGAAGGAGAGGTTCTCGAAGGCAAGGAGGTCGCCGTGTACCGGGTGCGATCCGGCAAGGTCGTCGAGGTGCATTTCCACCAGGACGATGGGGAACTGGATCGGAGGTTCTGGGAACGGTGATACCGGAGGTAGAGACCGAACGGCTGCTCCTGCGGGCGTGGAGGGAGAGCGACCTCGACCCCTACGCCCGCATGTGCGCCGACCCGGAGGTCATGCGGTACCTTCCCCGCATGCTGAACCGCGAGCAGAGCGAGGAGCAGGTCGCGGGCTTCGTCCGCCATTGGGAGGAGCGAGGGTTCGGTCTTTGGGCCGTGGAGCATAGGGCCACCGGCGCGTTCGCCGGGTTCATCGGCCTGCTACGCCAGGAGGATTGGTCCGAGGGCGAGCACAAGACCGAGATGGGCTGGCGCCTCGAACGCTCCTTCTGGGGACGGGGGCTCGCTACCGAAGGCGCGCGGGCGAGCCTCCGTTACGCATTCGAGGACGTAGATCTAGGTGGCATCAGCATAACCCTGCCGGAGAACGCCGCGTCTCGCCGGGTCATGGAGAAGGCTGGCCTGACCCTACGGGGTGAGACCTCGTGGAAGGGCTACGGGGTGGTCTGGTACGCCACCGACCGCAGGGAGTGGGAGGCCGGGGAGCCTCCGGCTAGCCCTGCTCCTCGGCCGGGGCTTCGGCCATCGCCGGGCGGGTGCCTTCTATAAGGTAGGCGACCACGTCGAGGAAGTCGCCGCTCTCCTCGTAGACGCGGCGCTGGTGCTGGCTGCCGGTGCCTCCCTCCACGATCTCCAGGACGTTCAGAAGCTCGGCCTCGCACCGCAAGTCCTGGCTCACGGGCCGTAGCTCCTTCACGAGGGCGCGCGCCACCTCGCGGGCGGGGACGTTGGTCCGCTTCTGCAGGTCGTAGAAGGCGGCGTCGAGGCCGTGTCGGGAGGCCCGCCACTTGTTTTCGAGGGCGAGCTCGCGGTGGTAGGGGCCTTTGGGGGAGTCCGAGAGGGAACTCGCGACGAGACACTGCGTCAGGGCGGTAAGGGCGACGGCGTGGTCCACGCTCGTCTGGGAGTCGAGGATGCGCAGCTCTATCGTCCCGATCTTCGCGTGGGGCCGGACGTCCCACCAGCAGAAGGTGTAGTCGTCCATCGCCCCGGAGTCGACCATCAGGTCCACGTAGGACTCGAAGGACTCATAGTCTGGGAAGGCGGGGGGGAGGCCGGCGCGCGGGAAGGTCTCGAAGATCTTGACGCGCGTCGACTCGAAGCCCGTGTCCTTGCCCTGCCAGAACGGCGAGTTGGACGAGAGGGCCAGGAGGAGCGGCGCCCACTCGGAGAGGCGGTTGTGGGCCTCTATAACCTCTTCCTTGCCCGGCACGGCGATGTGGACGTGCTGCCCGAAGATCACCTCGCGCTCGGCGACCCAGCGCAGGGTCTTGATCACCTTGCGGTAGCGCTCCTGGTCCGTGATCTTCTGGTCGCGATAGCGCGAGAAGGGGTGTGTGCCGGCGCTCGCTAGCGCGGCACCGCACGCGGCGGTCCACGATCCGACCCTGCTCCTGAGCTCTCTCAAGTGCCCCTCCGCCTCGGCGACGGTGGCGCAAGGCGGGGTTTTTATCTCCAGAACGGACTGGAAAAGCTCGTAGGAGACGGCCTCCTCGAGGTCCTCGGGGAGGCGCGACATGATCTCTTCTATCTTGGGGACGAGCTCGCCCGTGCTGACGTCGACGATGTGGAGCTCTTCCTCCACCCCCAGGGTGTACCCCCGGCTGCCCTCGAACTCTACCGCCATTACTCCTCCCTCATCTCCGCGATGAGCGGACCCGCGTTCTCACGAGCCCGTATGGTAGCCCTTTTGCCGCAACGTCGCGCAACGGGAGACGACGCGAATGAGGCCGCGTTCACCTGCTCGCTTCCGACGCCTTCCCGGGCGATACTGCCGTTCCTGGCCCGACCTGGGCGAGCGCCGCGCCCGAGAGCACGAGGAGCGCGCCCAGGACCTTGAGCGTCGTAAGCTCCTCCCCGAGCAAGAAGACCCCGAGCGCCCCCGCTACCACGGGCTCTACCGTCGCCACGATCGCCGCCCTCCCCGCCTCCAACCTCCTCAGCCCGAAGGTGTACAGGGCGAAGGCGAGCGTGGTGTGGACGACCGCGAGCACGAACAACAACGCGTAGGACCATAGGGGGAGCCCGGCGAGCGTACCGAGGGTAGGGAAGGCGGCGACCACGAGCAGGACCGCGCCGAAGCCGAGGGCATAGCTAAGGACCGTAGCCGGACCAAGGTGACCCGCCACGGGCTTGCCGAAGATCGAGTAGAGACCATACGTCAGCCCCGACAAAAGACCGGTCGCGAGCACGAAGGGCGTGACCTCCAGGGCCCCGAGGTCGAACGCGCCCACGACGAGCCCGATCCCGGCGAACGTCAGCCCCAGAGCCACGACGCGCGTGAGCCCTAGCGGCTCCCTCAAAAACGCCCACGCGAGCAACGTCACGAACGCCGGCGAACTGTACAGGAGGATCGAGGCCGTCCCGACCGCGCTCTCGCGCACGGTAAAGAAGTACAGGAGGTAGAACGCCCCGATCCCCACGAGCCCCAACGGCGCGAGGAATACGAGGTCCCTCCTCGCGACCCGCAAGCTCCCAAGCCCCTTCGCCAGGGTCAGGAACGTCAGCACCGCCACCCACCCGATCACAGCCCGAAACGCGACCAGCGCCTCGAACGAGACACCCTCTGCGTACAAGAGCTTGGCGAAATAGCCTAGGGTGCCCCAGATCGAGGCTGCCGCTCCCACGGCAAGAACCCCGACCAGGCGTTCGTTAATCAAGGGCGTGTGCGAACGGTAGCGGGCGCATCTTCTGACGATGATAGCCGACAGGAAGCCGGGCGCATCTGTCCGGGAACCTAGTGCCGGTCGAGCTTGCGGGCGACTTCGTTGACGCCGAGACGGAAGCAGATGGAGCGGCCGTGGGGACAGGTGGCGGGGAGGCGGCTGTTGAGCCAGCTTTTTATGAGGGCCTCCATCTCTGCCTGCGAGAGCCTGTCGCCGAGCCTGACGGCGGAGTGGCAGGCGATGGTGGCGAGTATGTGGTCCTCGCGGCGTCGCCCGGGACCGCTGCCCCTCGCCGCCGAGAGGGCCTCCTTGAAGGCCCCGGCGACGTCGCGGCCGGCCAGGGTGGAGATAACGGCCGTGACCCTGAAGGAGCTCGGGCCGAAGGGCTCGGCCTCGAAGCCGTAGACGGCGAGCTCCTCCAGATAGCCCTCGGCCGACTCGGCCTCCGCGGGCGGCAGCTCCACGACCTCCGGGACGAGCAGGGCCTGGGTGGTCGGCAGGGAGCCTTCTTCCGCGTCGGTGAGCCCATCCAAGATGGCCCGTTCGTGGGCGACGTGCTGGTCGACGACCCACATCGCCCCCGGCTCCTCGACGAGGATGTAGCCCGCGGCGAGTTGACCGATCACCCTGAGATCCTCCACCCTCGAGCGAGGCAACGCGCCCCGCTCCGGCGGCTCGAAGGGCTCCGGGGCTGGCTCGGGCCGCGAGGCTCCGACCCCCGAGAGCGGCTGGGACGCCCGGGCGAGCTTCTCCCGGACCTCGTTCAGGTCGCGCCTCGGGGCGGAGGGCGAGGGGTAGTCGGGGCGGCGCTCCGCGATGCGCCCGTAGCGTTCCTGCGAGGGGGACGTCCGGGGCGGTGTAGGGAGGCGCTCCTGGGAGTAGGAGGGCTCCGTGGGGCGCGGCACGGCGGCGGGCGGGGACGGGCGCCACTCTATCGCCTCGCGGACGGCGGCGGCGACGGCGGCGCGGGCGGCGCGCTCCTCGGAGAAACGGACCACCTGCTTTGTGGGGTGGACGTTCACGTCGACCCGGCGCGGGTCCACCTCTATGCGAAGGGCGACCGGTGGGTAGCGCCCCGAGGGGAGGGTGGAGCGGTAGGCATCGTCGATGCCGCGCGTCAGGTTCTCCGCCCGCACCCAGCGCCCGTTCACCGAGAGCGTTTGTCGCGCCCGGCTCCCCTCCGTCAGGCTCGGGAGCGCGGCGTACCCCGAGACCCGGAAAGCCCCGGACTCGTACTCGACCTTTCGCATCGAGCGCGCCTTCGCCACCCCGTGGACCTGCGCCAGGCGCTCCAGAAGGTCCCCATTCTGGCCTACCGAGAGGGAGAGGTAGTCCCGCCCGCCCTCGGAGAGTCTGAAGGCGACCTCCGGGTGGGCTACGGCGAGGTGCGTCAGGGTTTCGAGGATGGCGGCCCGTTCGGCGCGCGGGCCCTTGAGGAACGCGCGGCGGGCGGGGACGTTGTAGAAGAGGCGGTCCACGAGGATCGTCGTCCCTTTGGGGTGCGAGGCCGGGAGCACCTTCGCCTCGGCGCCCCCGTCGACGGCAACCTTCGTGCCGGCGCCCTCCCCGGTCGAGGTGGTCAGGCAGAAAGACGAGACGCTCGCGATGGAGGGGAGGGCCTCGCCGCGGAAGCCCAGAGTCCCGACGCTCTCGAGGTCCTGGACGGCCCGGATCTTGCTTGTCGCGTGCCGCAGCACGGAGACGGCGGCGTCCTCCTGGCTCATCCCGGTGCCGTCGTCCCGGACGAGGATGTGCGAGGTACCACCGTCGCCGAGCTCGACCTCCACCCGCGAGGCCCCGGCGTCCAGGGAGTTTTCGACGAGCTCCTTCACCACCGAGGCCGGCCGGTCCACGACCTCCCCAGCCGCGACCTGCTGGGCCACCCTCGGGTCCAGGACCCGGATGCTCGCGTGCTCGTTGCCCTTCTCACCCACACGCCGATTCTACACGCGAAGGCGCCCTTTCCCACCGTCTGCGGCGGGGTCCGTGGCGTCCCCCAACCGGCGGCGACGAACGTGTACAATCCGGGGCTATGCCGACGAGGAACAGACGTTGAACAACGGCGGAGAACCAAAGGGCGAGGCCCGGGGGAAGGCGCTGCCCCTCGACGACGTCGGGAGGCTCGTCGAGCTTCTGGCCGAGAGCGGGGTCGGGGAGATCCGGGTCCGCCAGGGAGAGCTCGAGATCACCGTAAAGGCGAAGCTGGAGGCCGCGCCCGTGGTCGCCCCTTCTCCCGTCGCGGTCCCGGCGGAGCCGCGGGTCCACCTCCCGGAGGTCGTAGTCCCCGAGGCTTCGGTCCTCGAGACGCAAGCCGAGGCCCCGAGCACGAACGGGCTGCACGCCGTCCGCTCCCCCGTGGTGGGGACGTTCTACCGGGCGCCGGCGCCGGGGGAAGGTCCCTACGTCGAGGTCGGGGATACGGTCAGGGCGGGGCAGACGCTGTGCATCGTCGAGGCCATGAAGCTGATGAACGAGATCCCCTCGGACGTCTCCGGCGAGGTCGTGGAGATTCTCGTCCAGAACTCGGGTGGGGTCGAGTACGATCAGCCCCTCTTCCACATCCGGCCCGAAGCATAGAAAACCGGGGGCGGTCTTCTTGCTGAACAAGGTTCTGGTGGCCAACCGGGGCGAGATCGCCCTGAGGGTCATCCGCGCGTGCCGGGAGCTGGGCATAAGATCCGTCGCCGTCTACTCGACGGCCGACGCCGACTCGCTGCATCGTCTCCTCGCCGACGAGGCGATCTGCATAGGCCCCGCGCATCCCTCGGGGAGCTACCTGAACATACCCGCGATCATCTCCGCCGCCGAGCTCCGCGGCGCCGACGCGATCCACCCCGGGTACGGTTTCCTCGCTGAGAACGCGCGCTTCGCCGAGATCTGCGAGGCGTGCAACATCAAGTTCGTCGGTCCCCGCTCGGAGACGATAGCCCTCATGGGCGACAAGGTCTCGGCGCGCCGTGCCGCCGCCGCGGCCGGCGTCCCCGTGACGCCGGGGAGCGACGGGCCGTGTCGGAGCGCCGCGGAGGTAAAGCGCGTCGGCGCCGAGGTCGGGTACCCCCTCCTCATAAAAGCGAGCGCCGGCGGCGGGGGCAAGGGGATGCGGGTGGTGCACTCGGAGGGCGAGGTCGACGCGGCGTACGCCTCGGCGAGCCGCGAGGCGGGGGCGGCGTTCGGGGACGGCTCCGTCTACGCCGAGCGTTACCTGGAGAAGCTCCGCCACGTCGAGGTTCAGGTTCTGGCGGACGAGCGGGGCGTTACGGCCGCCTTCCCGGAGCGGGACTGCTCCGTGCAGCGCCGCTACCAGAAGCTCCTCGAGGAGTCGCCGGCGCCGGGGCTGCCGGAGGGCGCGCGCGAGGGGATGAAGAAGGCGGCCGCCTCGCTTGTGGAGACCCTGGGCTACTGGGGGGCGGGGACGGTCGAGTTCGTGTACTCGGGGGGCGAGTTCTACTTTATCGAGATGAACACGCGCCTGCAGGTCGAGCATCCCGTCACGGAGGCGGTCGCGAGCGTCGACCTCGTCGCCGAGCAGCTGAGGGTGGCGAGCGGCGAGGGGCTCTCGGTGAAGGGAGAGGTGCCCGCCCGGGGGCACGCGATCGAGTTCAGGATCAACGCCGAGGACCCGAGGCGCGGCTTCCTGCCCCAGACGGGCCCCGTCGAGTTTTACAACCCACCCGGCGGCCCCGGCGTCAGGGTGGATTCCCACCTCTACGCCGGCTACAAGGTCTCGCCCTACTACGACTCCCTGCTCGCCAAGCTCATCGTGCACGCCGAGATGAGGGAGGCCGCCCTCAGGCGCGGGGCGCGGGCGCTGGACGAGTTCGCGCTCACGGGCCTGGACACAACGCTCCCGTTGCACCTCGCGATCCTGGAGGACGAGGACTTCCGGCGCGGAGGGGTCTTCACGGACTTTCTTGAGGGGAGGGAGCTCACGGGCGACGGAGCCGGGTTGCCAAGGCTTGCCGCAGTCGGACGATCTCCCGCCTGAGGGACGGCTCCCGCTCTTCTCTCGCGCGAGGCCTCCGGGTCGATGCCCTCCTCGTCCAACTTCTCCGTCCACAGCTTGCGGAGGAGCACGTGCAGGGCGGCGACCGAGGGGACGGCGAGCAGGAGGCCGACGAAGCCGAAGAGCGTGACCACGATGAGGAGGGCGAAGACGATCACCACGGGGTGGAGCGCGGTCGCCCAGCTCATCACCACAGGTTCTATGACGTTCCCCTCGATGGACTGGATAACGACGTAAGCGGCAACGACCCACAAGGCCTTCACCGGCTCCCCGCTCGCGAGCGGCAGAAGGAGCGGCAGGAAGACCGAGAACACGGGCCCGAGCAGCGGGATAAAACAGAGCAGGTCCGTGAGGATGCCCAACAGGAGCGCGAACGGTCTCTCTATAAGGTAGAGCGCCAGAGTACAGGGCGACGAGGAGCGCGAAGAAAAGCGCCACTCCTGCGTACACCAGACGCCAGCGCGTTCCTGCTTCTCTAAAACCGCTCCTCGGTAGTACCCGACGGCCTTCTTCTTACCTGTCGATGGAGTGGGTGAAGCCGCGGGTGGGTAGGTGGTATCTTTTACTCCCCGGCGCGCGGTCTCCGGGTGGAGCTTCGAGGAGGGGTCGTTTGGCGCAAGAAGGCGTACCGGAGAAGGAGAAGCTGCTCTTCGGCGGGATGGCTCGCTGGGGAGGAATAGACTTCTTCGGTCCCAGCTACGCAAGCTCCGCGCAGCGCAAGGACGGCAAGATCTACGTCTGGATCGACCCCTTCAACGTCTGGCAGCCCGAAGGGACCCTCGGACGCGTCCTCAAGCTACCCATCCTGCGCTCCATCTTCTTCTGGTTCCGCATCGTGCTGCAGCTTGCCGGCTCGATCTGGACCCTCGTCTTCTTCGTTGCCATCATGGGCGTACTCTGGCTTCTCGTGAGCCTGATGGAGCGCGGCACGGAGGCCGTCGGCGGTCCCGTGGGCGACGTCCTCGCCTTCTTCGCCGCCTTCCCGATCCTGCCGATCCTCGCCCTCTTCTTCGCCGCAATGAAGTTCACCTCCATCGGCCGCTACCACGGCGCCGAGCACAAGGCCGTGGCCGCCTACGAGAAGTACGGCGAGGTGACCCTCGAGAACGCCAAGGGCGTCAGCCGTCTCCACCCCCGCTGCGGTACCAACATACTCTTCTATATAACCCTCGCCGCCCTCGCCGACCCGTTCATAAACTGGGCCCCCTACGCCGTCCTCCAATTCATCCTCATAAGCGAGGCCTGGTTCATTTTCGGCAAGACACGCCCCTCCATCGCCGTCGGCAACTTTCTCCAGAAGTACCTCACAACCTCCGAGCCGGGCCGCAAGGAACTGGAGGTCGCCGTCGAGTCGCTCTCCGAGCTTATAAGGGCCGAGAACGGCGAGCGCGCCTCCGCCGAAGAGCCGACCCTGATCCCGGCTCGCTTCTAATCTTTCGGGAACCCGATCGTAGTACCGCCGCGCGTGCCGGGAGAAGGTGGCTCCCATGCAATCTCCAAACCGTAAACGAAGGCGAGCACAAAGACGCTGACGACTACGCCCAGCACGGCGAACGTCCTCCTCCGGCGTCGTTGAACCATTCCTGCCAACCAACCCGAGCCCGAGCGCCACGAGGTCGAGGAGGACCTACAGCAAGCCACCCAAAAGGATCAAGATACCCAGGCCCGGCGCCTCGCTGGCCTCCGCCTTAGCGAAGGATCTCACGGACGGCAGTGGCACCAGGAAGATGACACCAACCGCCACAGATAATCCAAGCGACCAGGCACCCATCCGCGAGTGCTGGTTCGTGTTCATGGCGGGATGCGCTTGGCTCCAGCCCCTAATTCGGCTGCTGGGTGGGCCGGATAAGGATCTCGTTGACGCTCACGCGCTCGGGCTGGGTGACGCAGTAGGCGATGGCGCTGGCTATGTCCTCGGCCTGGAGGATGTCGAGCGAGAGGAGACCGCTCAAGCCCTCCTTCGCGTCCTCGTCGGTGATGTGGGTGGCGAGCTCCGTCGCGACGGCACCGGGTTCTACGATCGTGACCCGGATGTTGTCCTCCAGGAGCTCCTGCCTCAGGGCCTCCGAGATGGCGTTGACCGCGAACTTCGTCCCCGAGTAGACGCCGGTCGTCGCCCGGCTCCTGCGGCCGGCGACCGACGAGACGTTTACCAGGTGCCCCGAGCCCTGCTCCTTCATGACACCAATGGCGGCGTCGGTGGTGTACAGGAGGCCGAGGACGTTCACGTCGAACATCCGGCGCCACTCGTCGGAGAGGCCCTTCTCTACGGCCGAAAGCTGCATAACGCCCGCGTTGTTCACCAGGATGTCGACCCGGCCGAACTCGCTCTTCGCCCTCTGTATCAGCTCGTGCGCCTGCCCCTCGTCGGTGACGTCGGCGGAGACCGCGAGGGCCTTGCCACCGTCGCCATTTATCCTCTCGACGAGGTCCGAGAGCCTGTCTTCCCTGCGCGCCGCGACCACGACCGAGGCGCCCTCGGCGGCCAGAGCTTCCGCCGTCGCCTCGCCAATGCCGCTCGACGCGCCCGTTATGATCGCTACCTTGCCGTCCAGCTTCGCCACGATTACCTCCCGATGGTGTCCTACCAGCGGTCCTACTCTATAACACCGCGGTTGCCTTCTCGGGCAGGTTCGTTCGCGGCCCGGACGTGGCGTTGAGGGAGACGAGGCGGAGGTAGGCGAGGGTTCAGTAGGAGTGGTTGAAGGTATCCACGGCGCCGGTTGGCACGCAAGCAGGGACCAAGAAGATCAGGCCAGCGACGAATACCCGCCGCGGCGGCTGCGGTGAATCGCTCCAGCAAACGAAGATAGCGAAGAAGAGCGAGAGGTTCTCGGAGATCCAACGGAAGAGCCCTTCGGGCCGGGAGGGGCGCCGGTGTTCGAGGGGAGATTGAAGGAAGATCCGGTGACGGCAAAGAGCCCGAAGGCCCACGAGAACTTGTTGCGCCAGGAGATCCAGAATGCTTCGGAGATCACCCCTCCGTAGTCCACGGAGCTACCTCTCCAGGATCCAGGTGTCCTTCATCTTGCCGCCGCTAGAGATGTTGACGATGTGCTTGCCCGGGGCCGCAACGCGCGTCAGGGAGCCCGGCACCACCTCGACGACGCCGGGGTCTTCGGGGTCGGGGGCGAGGGCGAGCATCCGGTAGTCGGCGTAGGAGTCGACGAGGTCGAAGGCATCGTTCCCGGTGTCCGGGTTGCAGATAACGTGGGTCGAGAAGTCGATCATGCGCTGGGCGATGTACTCGACCGGGTTGCTCTCGACGAGGCGCCGGAACTTTTCTATGGACTCCTTCGACTCCTCCGGCCCGATCATGACCTCCTTGCCGCCGTAGCCCCCGCGGCTCTTCACGACCAGCTCCCCGAAGCGTTCCATGACGTACTCCCGCTCCTCGGGGACGGCGAGGGACCACGTCTCCGCGTTCTGTATCAGGGGCTCCTCGCCGAGGTAGGTCCGGATCATCTGCGGCACGAAGGCCTCGACCCCTTTGTCGTCGACGATCTCGGAGTTCGGAGCGAACAGGACGTGGACCTTGCCCTCGACGTGGCACTCGATAAGTCCCGGCAGGTCGGCGTAGAGCTTGTCCTCGTCGACCCTCTCGTAGATCACGTCTATGCGCCGCCCCGAGGATTTATGGATGAGGTGACCGTCGCCGTCGAAGGCCAGGTCCTTCGTCTCCGCTAGGATCGCGCCCATCTCCTGGGCGTAGATGTTGTGGTCGAGGTAGAACTGATCGGACGGCCCGCTGGAGACGACCGCGAGCGTCGCTTCTTTGCCCTTCGGTGACGCCGCCCTCAACGAGTCCCCGAGCCGGGCGAGCCAGCCGTCGAGTGAGCGCACGGGGAGGCTCTTCAAAGCCTCGGGGAAGAAGACCTCGTGACCCATCCGCCTCCTTCTGGTCATGGCGGCGAGGCCGACGGGCATCTTCGCGTTCTCCTCCAGGATCACGTACTCCCAGCCCCCGGTCTGCCCCGCGCGCGAGCTCTCGACCGCGACGACGTCGAAGGCGATCTGGCGCACCGGGACGGGCCCGAAGCGGTTCGGGATCTTCCCGTCGTAGAGGATGCTCGAACTCAGTATCTCCTGCGGCACGACCTCTTCCTTGCCGGCCTGGAGCCGTCGAAGAAACTCGTTGACCGCGCGCATCCTCTGCACGAGCCCCCTCTGAAGCCGCTCCCAATCCGCTGCCGGGACGACGCGAGGGAACCAGTCCGTCGGATGGGTCTTGTCGCCCTCCCGGATGCCGAAGGCGTGCTGCTCCTCGAGCAGGAGGCCGTGCGCCCTCTCGAGGTTCTCCTCCCAGCGCGCCGGCCCGGTCCTTCCCAACTCCTCGAAGACGGGACCGTAGACGGGGCGGGGCGCACCGTCGGGCCCGAAGACCTCGTTGGTGCCGGGGAGCGTGCTCTTGAATACGATAGGCTTCACAGGATGGGGATTATACTAGCCGTTCCGCAGAGATATCTTTTGTTCGCCGCAGACCGCCACGAGGGGAGAAGCGAGGTTGGCCGTTGGATATACAGGTAACGGCAGGCCGCAGGCCGTCTCCGGCGACAATCTGGGGGCCCGCGCGCAAAATGCCGAATCCGGCGTGGCGACGCTCGTCCGTGCCCCGGAGCTCCTTATCGCCCCGGGATCGGCGATAGCTACGGTCTTCGCCGGCGCAGGTGGGGGCGATCGCGAGCTCCCCGCCGTCGAGCCGGGCACGACCGGCAAGATTCTGCCGGCATCGTGAGTAACCCACCGCCGGCCTCCCCGTCAGGCTCCTCCGGTCGGGGCAGGGGATGGGCGATCGCCGGTATCCTCTCCGGCTTGCTGGCGGTGGTGCTCGTCCCGATCCTCTTCGGGCCTCTCGGGGTCTTGTTCGGGATCGTGGGCTACGTGAAGGGCTCCCGCAGGGCCGGCATCGCCGCCGTGGTCGTAGGGGTTCTCGGGTTTGTGGTGGGGATCGCCCTTACCGCGTTCCTGCTCTCCGCGTTCGGTTGAGCTGCTCCCTCTCGGTAGACCTCCGCCCGGCTTTAGGGAAGCCCTGCCGGTATCTCTGCGGCTACTTGTCGTGGAGGGCGGGTCCTCCGGCCGCTATACTGGCGGCGGAATGAAGCGGGTTAGTCTTACACCTCCGGGGGAGAAACGGGAGCGGGGCGCGAAAGCGCGTCTCTACGTCCGCTGGATGCCGCACCTCGGAGCCGAGGCGGTCGCTCTCTACGAGCTTCTGCGCCTCCTCCCCGACGTGGGAGAGGACGCCGTAGAGCTCACGGAGCTTGCGGAGCTTCTGCGCTCCACCCCGGAGAGCGTCGAGACCTCCTTGAGGGTGCTGGTCGAGCACGGGTTCGCGCTAGAACGAGGGGGATGGTTCGAGGTTCTGGAGCACCCCCCGGTCGCGTGCGGTACGCGCCGAAACGTCGCCTCCGGCGAGGAGCCTGTGGGGGAGGATGGGGCGGTGCAAGAAGGTCCGGTCGTGCGGGACATCCAGGTTATGAGGGCGGAGCCCGAGGGGGTCTCGCCGGACGACTACTTCAGGTACATGGGGACGCTGCCCGCGCCGCACATACTGGAGTTTCTCAACGGATACACCGAGCGCGACGGCGTCGAGACGGCGGCCGTGATCGAGGCCCTGAAGATCGCCAGCGAGCGCGATGCCCGCCGGGTGGGCTACGTCAGGAGCATCCTGGAGCGTTGGGTCGAGCGCGGCGTGAAGACCGTCGCGGACGTGGAGCGCTTCGAGCAGGACCGCAAGCTCCGCCTCGTCGCCGAGAGCGGCGCCGTCAGGGGCGGGGCCCTGAAACTTCGAGGGGAGGTGAGCGATGGAGCCGATAGGGGATCTGCTGCCCGACGCAGGGAGGGCTATGAGTGGCTCTTCGGCGAGTAGGAGTAGGGGGGCTGCCGGCCGTGAGGATGCGGCGCTCCGGCTCGACGATCAGATCTGCCCCCACTGCCACAGGGAGCTCGAAGCCGAGTTCTTTTCGTTCCCGCCCGCCTTGCAGCGCAAGTACGGGAAGACCGGCGAGTGGTACTACCATCCCTGCACCCCCGAGTGCGAGGCGAAGAACGAGCGTCGGGAGTGGGAGCTGATGCGCCGCGACGCCCGCGTGGCCTCCCTCAAGGAGAAGAGCGGCCTCACCAAGCGCCTCAAGCGCTACACCCTCGACAACTTCAAGCCCTACGTCGGGGCGAGCGCGGCCAGAGCCGTCGAGAGGGCCGAGGAGTACCTGAGGGGCTGGGAGGACAACCGGGAGGAGGGCCGGGGGCTCTACCTCTGCGGGGATGTAGGAACGGGGAAGACCCACCTTGCGGTTGCGATTATGACCGAGCTTATCCGCCGGCGCCGGGTGCCGTCCCTCTTCGTTACCGTCCCCGAATTTCTGGACAACCTGCGCGGGGCGTACAACGACCCCGGACGCGACATCGACGAGTGGATGGACGCCGTCAAGAACGCCGACCTCCTCGTCCTCGACGACCTCGGCGCCGAGAAGCCGAACGCGTGGGTGCGCGAGAGGCTCTTCGTCGTCGTCAACCACCGTTACCGGGAGGCGCTCCCCACGATCTTCACCTCCAACATCGGTCCCAAGGACCTCGCCGAGCAGCTCGGCGAACGAACGGCCAGCCGCATCATTGCGATGTGCGAGTGGGTAGCCCTTGAGGGCGAGGACTACCGGGAGACCGCCGCGAGGGAGGGCCGCTGACCGTGCGCGACGAGTTCATGATCATGCGTCAGGGAAAGCAATACGTCCTGTTCGCGGGCCTCCTCGACGAAGCCCACGCCCGCGGCCTCAAGGGGATAGACACCGACCTCGTGCAGGTCCCCACCCCCGAGAACGGCAACGTCGCCGTGGTCAAGGCGACCGTCGAGATGGAGGACGGGCGTACCTTCTCCGGCATCGGCGACGCGAGCCCCGACAACGTGGGGCGCGGCATAGTGCCGCACATTATAAGGATGGCCGAGACAAGGGCGAAGGCCCGAGCTTTGCGCGACGCCGTGAACGTCGGCGCCACGGCCCTCGAAGAGCTCTCCGACGGCGACGACGTCCCTCCGGCGCCCGCACCCTCCAATTACCCGCAGCCACGCGGCCTCCAGAGCGTCCCCCAGTCGGGTGGGCGTGAGCGGTCGGGTGCTACGGCCGGCGAGAAGCCCGCCCGCCCGGCCCCCAGCAACGGCAAGGCCGCCAAAAAACAAGACGACGGCGAGGAGGCGCCCCAGAAACCTGCCCGAGGGGGCGGTTCGGGGGCTTCCCAGAAGGCCCGGAAGTCGCAGGTGGACCTCCTGCGCACCCTCGCCGAGGAGCTCAGGGGCGAGAACGGGGTAGCCCGCCTGGAAGGACGCATCGGCAAATCCCTCTCCGAGCTGACCCGCGCCGAGGCGGACGAGTGGATCGACCGTCTAACCCCCGCCGAGGGCCGCGAGTAGCATTCGCCAGCCTCCCTCTTGAAGCCGCCCCGCCGCCCTCCACCGATACTTCTCCTTCTGCTCGCCGTAGCGGCCCTCACGGGCTGCGAGCCGCTCTCGGCGCTCTCGCCCGGCGCGGGCACCCAGCTACCGCCCGCGGGAGCTTTGGTCGTGAGCTTCATAGACGTGGGCCAGGGGGACGCGGTCCTCGTCCAGTCCGGAGGTAAAAACTACCTCGTGGACGCCGGTAAACCCCAGGAGGGCCCGAACGTCGTGGACTTCCTGAGGAGCCGCGGGGTCGAGACGCTGGACGGCATCGTCGTCAGCAACCCGGACGCGGACCACATCGGAGGTTTTCTGGACGTCCTCGACGCCTACGAGGTTTCGACGGTCTACGTCTCCGGCGACCCGAAGGGGACGGCGACCTACAACTCGTTTCTGCGCGGCGTCAGGGACGAGGGCTCCGCCGTGAAGGAGTCCCGTGGCGGGGACGTCTACGATTGGGGCGGGGCCCGGGCCGACGTTATATCGCCTCCACCTGACGCGCTCTTCTCGGAGACGAACGACAACTCGGTGGGCATCCTGCTGACCTTCGGTACCGCCCGCGTCCTGCTCGCGGGGGACGCCGAGAAGAAGGGCGAGGAGTACATGAGCAGCGGCTCCCACACGGGGCCGCTCACCGTCCTGAAAGTTACCCATCATGGCTCGAATACCTCTTC
>JADDPR010000431.1 GCA_016781775.1 Rubrobacter sp.
ATTGCCCGGACTCCAGGTAATGTACGCCGCCGACGAGCATCTGCGGTGCCGTGTTCAAACCGGCAGCGAGCTTGCGGATGGTGGTGGGGTAGGCCTTACGCCGGCCCGTCTCGAGCTTCGAGATCGTGTCGCGCGCCACCCCGCTCTTCTCCGCCAACTGCTCCTGGCTCATTACCGCCCGCCGACGCAGGTCCCTCAAATACGGAAGATCCAAGCTACTCTCCTAAAACACTGCAAAAACCTTGCTCAACTACTTCATAAGTGCTACTCTGCTAAAGTATAGCTGGGTTAGGGGCAGCGGAGAAGGAGGGTTAAGGATGCGGCAGGATCCCCGTATGGTCATACCTTACGTGACGGAGCAGAGCCCGCGCGGCGAGCAGACGATGGACATCTACTCCAGGCTGCTGAAGGACAGGATCATCTTCCTCGGCACGCCCGTGGACGACCAGGTCGCCAACGTCGTGATGGCCCAGCTCCTGCACCTCGACTCTGAGGACCCCGAGCAGGACATCAACATCTACATCAACTCCCCGGGCGGAAGCGTGTACGCTGGGATGGCGATCTACGACACCATGCAGTTCGTCTCGTGCGACGTGGCGACGACGGCTCTGGGGATGGCGGCCTCGATGGGTGCCTTCCTGCTCGCGGCTGGGACGAAGGGCAAGAGGAGCGCGCTGCCGAACACGCGGGTTCTCTTGCACCAGCCGAGCATCGGCGGGGGGCTCGGGGGTCAGGTCTCGGACGTAGAGATACACGCCCGGGAGCTCATGCGCACCAAGAAGCGCCTCAACGAGCTTTTGGCGAACATGACGGGGCAGCCCTACGAGAAGATCGAGCGCGACACCGACCGCGACTACATGCTCGGTGCCAAGGAGGCCGTCGAGTACGGCGTCATCGACCGGGTTGTGGACCGGCCCGGGGAGGGTGGCACGACGCAGGGCGGGTAGGGGACCCGTTCGGACCTTCGGGAGGGCCGATCTCCTTGAGCGCTGCCTACGACTACATCCATCAGGGCGGTTGCTACCGCTATGGGGTCGGATGGTGCCGGATTCGGATCTACGGGGGCGCGCCTGGCGATGCCCCCGTTGTGCTTTGTACCGACCTGCCCGAGGGCCGGGGCGAGGAGATGGTCGAGCGCCTCGCGGCCGAGGTGATCCGGGACCGCTTCGGCAACCTCCCGGATCTGCTCCGCCCGCTACTGTGGATCGAGCACCGGCCCTCTCGCCGCGGTCGCGGCCCCGGCAGGTACCACCTGCTTACGTTCCCTACCTACAAGCCCCGCCTCGAAGGGGCGGGCTTCGTTCGCCGCGTTACTCTGGGCGCTCCGAGCCGCGAGGAGTTGACTCCCCGCGAGGTGGTCGTCCTCACCGGCGAGACGGACCTCGGGTTCTAGGATCTCCGGAGGTAGGGGGTGGCCCGTACCGTGCTTGGCCCGGAGTATCGGAAGCTGTGGGTGGCCAGTGCGGTCTCCAACCTGGGAGATGGGATCACCCTCGTCGCTGGCCCCCTTCTCGCCGCCACCCTGACCCGCGACCCCGTGCTGGTCGCGGGCATCACCTTCGCCCAGAGGCTTCCCTGGCTGCTCTTCTCGCTCCTCAGCGGCGCCCTCGTGGACCGCCTCGACCGCCGGCTGACGATGGGGACGGTGGATCTGCTTCGGTTCGTGCTTCTGGGGGTTCTGGGGCTCGCCGTGCTGGCCGGTTGGGCGACGCTGCCGTTGTTGTACGCCGTCTTCTTTCTGGTCGGCGCGGCGGAGACCTTTTTCGCCAACGCGTCGCTGGCGATCATGCCCTCCATCGTGCCGAAGGAGCATCTGGATAGGGCGAACGGACGGCTCTTCGCGGCGGAGCTGGTGACGAACCAGTTTGCGGGCGGTCCGATCGGCGGGGCGCTCTTCGCCGTCGCCGCCGCGCTGCCGTTCCTGCTAGATGCGGGAACCTTCGGCGTCTCGGCCGTCCTGATCCTCGCGCTACGGGGCAGTTTCCGGGTTTCGGAGCCAGGGACGCCGCGCAAGACGGGCATGCTGGCCGAGATAGGGGAGGGGATAGGGTGGCTCTTGCGCCACCGTTTGCTGCTGGCTCTGGCGATCATGCTCGGGGCGGGGAACCTCGTTTTCTCGGCGACTTCTCCGTGCTGGTGCTCTTCGCCCAAGACATCCTCGACCTCGGTAGCGTCGGGTACGGGTTCTTGCTCACGGCCGGGGGGATCGGTGGCTTCTTCGGCTCCTTGCTCGCCGGTTGGCTCGGCGCCCGGCTGGGGACGGGACGCGCGCTCTTCCTCGTCATGCTCCTTC
>JADDPR010000253.1 GCA_016781775.1 Rubrobacter sp.
GAAAAGGGACGGACCGCGACGATACGGCCCGTCCCCTCGATCCTCTCGGTTTTTCGGTACTATCGGTTGACGCTGCTCATGTCGGGGTAGCGGTCCCCGGCGGCGACGCCCTTCGGGGCGGCCTCGTCGATGCGCGAGAGGTCGTCGTTCGTGAGCTCGACCTCGGTCGCGGCGGCGTTCTCCTCCAGGTACTTGCGGCGCTTGGTGCCGGGGATGGGGACGATGTCGTTCCCCTGGTGCAGAAGCCAGGCGAGCGCGAGCTGGCTCGGCTCGACGCCCTTCTCCCGCGCTATCTCCCGAACCTTCTCGACAAGCCCGAGGTTGCGGTCGAAGTTCTCGCCCTGGAAGCGGGGGGAGTTGCGGCGGTAGTCGTTCTCCGGCAGGTCCTCGAAGCTCTGGATCTGCCCGGTAAGGAAGCCGCGTCCGAGCGGGCTGTAGGCCACGAAGCCGATGCCGAGCTCGCGGACGGTGGGTAGGATCTCGTCCTCCACCTCCCGGCTCCACAGGCTGTACTCCGTCTGGAGCGCGCTGATCGGGTGTACCGAGTTGGCCTTGCGGATGGTCTCGGGCGCCGCCTCGGAGATGCCGAGGTAGCGCACCTTGCCGGCGTCGACGAGCTCTTTCATCGCCCCCCAGGTCTCCTCGACCGGGGTCTCGGGGTCGACCCGGTGCTGGTAGTACAGGTCGATGTGATCCACCCCGAGCCGCTGCAAGGAAGCGTCGCAAGACTTCCTCACATAGTCCGGGTCTCCGTTGACCCCGAGGAAGCTTCCGTCCTCGCCCCGCTCGTTCCCGAACTTGGTCGCGAGCACGACCCCTTCGCGCCTGTCGGCGATCGCCTTGCCGACGAGCTTCTCGTTCGTGAACGGCCCGTACATGTCCGCGGTATCCAGGAAAGATATTCCCAGCTCGATGGCCCGGTGGATGGTCGCGATCGACTCCCCCTCGTCGCCGGTGCCGTAGAACTCGCTCATCCCCATGCATCCGAGGCCCAGCTCCGAAACCTCTAGCCCCTGGCTGCCGAGCTTGCGCGTATTCATAAGACTCCAATCCGAAAACTCGCTCCAAAACAGCCCGAAAGCTACCCGACACGCATACTTCGCAAACAGGATCGGCCGCCCCCACGAGCGCCCCACACGGAAGGTGGCAGAGCGAATCGGCCGTAGGACTGGCCCGGGCCACCCATACAATTCCGGACCAAGTTGCCCCTTACCGGCCCTGCCCAGCCCGTGCCTGAATGGTCGGTCCGAAAGCTTCGAGAGATGGGGGTCACGGAACAGACGCTCTCGAACGGCACGCGTGCCAAGCAAGCGCTGTCCGCTTCATTCCTCGCTGCCCGGGTTCTTCCGGAGTAGTTCGCCGACGGCCTAGGTGGGCGGCGGGACGTAGCCCGGGAGGGCTTCTATCCGCTCCAGCCAGGCGCGGACCGCAGGGTAGCCTTGCAGGTCGTAGCCGCCCTCGGGACAGAGTCGAGGGTACGGGTAGAGGGCGACGTCGGCGACGGTGGCGCGATCTCCGACAAAGAATTCGCGGTCGCCCTGGAGGTGGCGCTCCATCACCCCGAGGGCTCCGTAGCCTGCCTCGAAGAGGCCCTTCAGTTCGGCCTCTCTCTGCGGCGTGATCTCGACGTTGCGCATACGCCAGAGACGGGGCTTGCCGAGGTTCGGCAGGAGGGCGAACTGCTCGAAGAACATCCAGCGAAAGGCCTGCGCCCGCTCTACCCTATCTTCGGGCAGGTAGGGCGTACCCTCGGCAAGGTACAGGAGGATCGCGCCGGACTCCGGGAGCATCGTCCCGTCGTCGAGCTCCAGCACCGGGACCCTGCCGTCGGGGTTGATCCTCTCCAGAAACTCAGGGGTATGCGTCTCGCCGCCCTTGGTGTCGTAGTCGATCACCTCGCAAGCGGTGCCCAGAAGCCCTTGCAGCAGACGGACCTTGTAGCCGTTCCCCGACTTGGGGGCGGAGTGCAGACGCATCGGTTCCTACCTCGTTTCTCCATAGATGACAGGTCGTGGCGCGGCGGCCGCGGTTCGGCGCCTCACCCCGGCTTCCCGCCCTGGGGGCCCGCCATCGCCGAGATCTCGTCTTCGTCGTAGCCTAGCTCCCGGAGGATCGGGCGGTTGTGCTCCCCGACCCCGGGGATGGGAGCCAGGACGGGCTCCGTCCCGCCGAGGGTCGCGGGCGGGAGGAGCGTCCGCAAGGGTCCGACCGGCGAGCCGAACTCGCGCCAGCGGTCCCGGGCTTCAAGCTGCGGATGCTCGAGGAAGCCTTTGATGGTGCGCATCCTGGCGTTGGCGATACCGGCCCCTTCCAGCTTCTCTATGACCTCCCCGGAGGAGAGCCTATGGAAGACGCCCTCGATCTCGGCGTGC
>JADDPR010000471.1:0-2255 GCA_016781775.1 Rubrobacter sp.
CGGCGTCTATGCGGCCGGTCCCGTAGTAGGGGTCCCTACCGGCGGCGCCGAGGTCCTTGGCCGTGGAGAGAATGCGCGTCCTGATCGCGGAGTTCGACGTGTACTTGCCCTGGCCTTCCAGGAGCCCCGCGAGCGCGGCGACGTGGGGGCTCGAGAAGCTGGTGCCATCGTAGGAGCGATAGCCGCCGGGGACGGTGGAGAGGATGCCGACGCCGGGTGCGGCGACGTCCACGTAGGCGCCGTAGTTGGAGAAATAAGCGCGCCTGTCCTTGTTGTCCGTGGCGGCGACGGCGATTACGTTCGCGTAGGCGGCGGGGTAGTCGGGGACGTTGTTGCCGTTGTTACCCGCAGACGCGACCAGCACTGCACCTTTGTTGTAGGCGTAGTCCACGGCCCTCTTGAGGACGCTGGAGCTTCCCGGACCGCCCAGGGAGAGGTTGATGACGTCGGCCCCGGTGTCGGCGGACCAGACGATGCCCTCGGCGATGTCGGAGTCGTAGCCGCCGCCGTCGGTCAGAACCTTGGCGGCGAGCAGCTTGCAGTTCGGGCATCCGCCCGCGATCCCCCTGCCGTTGCCCGTCTCCGCGACGGCGACGCCCGCGACGTGCGTGCCGTGACCGCTGGGCTCTTCCTGGGCCACGCGGTCGTTGCCGACAAAGTCTTTCTGGGCCAGGATCTTGCCGTCGAGGTCGGGGTGAACGGCGGAGATGCCGGTGTCCACCACGGCGATCCTGACACCGGTGTTGCCCCGGGCCCTGGGTACGTCCCATGCCGAGGGGAAAGTGGAGATCCTGAGCCCGTACTGCCTCGAGAACAACGCATCGTTCGGGGTCCACGAAGGCTTGCGGAGGTAGTCGTAACTCACCGACGCCACGCCTGGCTCGTCCTCGAGCTTCGACTTGGCGCGTTCGAGGGCATCCTTGCGGACCTCGCCCGGCCGGTCGTCCGCCACGTTGGGGAGGGTGACGACCTTCGCGTCGATGCCCTCGATCTCGTCCTTCACCTCTCCGGCAACCGCCTCGACGACCTTTTCCTCGGTTGCCTGCGGGGTGCCAGGCTCGTAGGCGACTATAAGGCGGGCGGCGGCGAAGGCGGCGCCATCCTCCTTCTCCACGGCGTCGCCCGCTGCCTTCTCCTTGATCTGGCCCCAGGCATCGGCCCGGGCCAGCAGAATTGATGCGACCCCTAGAAGGACCGCGAGGACGCACATAGATAGTCTCAACGGAAAAGTCATCGATCCCCCCGAATCAGATTGTCGCTCTCCTGTAGGTTATCGGACCGGTACGACTTTTACTTTAGTATTTTGCTGTTTATTGCGAAGCCGAAGAATTTTTTTTGCGAACCGTGGGAAAGTGGCGCGCAAAGGTCGGGACAGATTTGGGAGGGTCTACGAGTATCGGAAGACGGAGGCGTTCGAGTTGGTCCCGGACGCTTCGTGAGCGATGGATTCGGTGCGCAACCGCGACATCGTGACGCTACTACCCGCACGTCCCGACGTGCGAGTGGCACTTTAGCGTTCGCGCCAACCATATGAAGACCGCCGCCTCGGGCCAAGAGCCCTCCGGACCGGCAGCGGAGAAGCCCGGAGGCGTCGTATGGTGCCCCCGGGCTTTTATTGTGACGCTTCTGGGGAAGACGGATCTCTCGCTTCTTTGCGTCTAGCTCCTGCCCGTGAGCTGCGCCGTCTCCGTGCAATCTGCAGGGGCGGACGCCTCCTGCTCCGCCTCGGCTGCGGAGACGAAGCCCAGACCTTCGAGCACGGAGCGCATCGCGGAGAGCACGCCGTCGATCATCGCCGTTACTACCCCGCCTTCCTGCTCTTCTACTGCGGGGCTCGTTGTTGCAGGGGTGCATTCGTCCTCCCGAGCGGGTTGGTCGGACGATGCCTGCTCCGCTATCTCTGCCTGCCAGAACTTCTCCTCTAACTCCTCGTCGTCCTGGAAGACGAGCTCGCGGGGCGGCTCCTGGGCAACCGGAGCTTCTTGTGCCGCCGGGGGCTGTGGTGGCGCTTCTTGTCGGACGGCGGGCTCGGCGGGCTCTTGCGCCGGGGGCTCCGCTGGGGGCTCCGCGACGACTGGCTCGGCCTTCTCAGCCGGAGCGGGCTGGGGCTCCGGCTCCGGCGGCGGAGGCGGCGGCTCTTCCTGCGGGGGTGCCGGTTGTTGCTGGGGCGGCGGCTGCTCGTTGGAGGCGAGGGTGCGCTCGTTGTCGCCGCCTTCGTCGGGTGGTGCATCGGGCTGCTGTGGCTCGGGCGCTGG
>JADDPR010000471.1:2375-9733 GCA_016781775.1 Rubrobacter sp.
GGGCTTTGGTGGGGGAGGGGGCTGGTTGGCCGGCCTATGGAGGGCGCGGGCGGCGTCTATGCGGCCGGTGCCGAAGTACGGGTCGCGGCCGCCGGGGCCGAGGTCTGCGGTGTTGGAGAGGATGCGGTTTCGGATCTGCTCGTTCGAGAGGCCCTCGTCAGCGAGGAGGCTTGCGAGGGCGGCGACGTGGGGGGTCGCCATGCTCGTGCCGTTCATGTACCCGTAGCCACCGGGGAGGGTGGAGAGGACGCCGACGCCGGGGGCGGCGACGTCCACCCAGTCGCCCATGGTGGAGAAGGAGGCGCGGTTGTCGTAGCGGTTGGTTGCGGCGACGGCGATGGCGTTGGAGTAGGCGGCGGGGTACTGGACGGTGCCGTCCCCGCTGTTACCCGCGGCGGCGGCGACGACGGCGCCGTTGTTCCAGGCGTAGTCCACCGCCTTCTTCAGGAGGCTGGAGGGGGCCGGGCCGGTGAGGGAGAGGTTGATGACGTCGGCCCCGTTGTCCGCGGCCCACACTATGCCCTCGGCGACGTCGGAGTCGTAGCCGATCCTGCCCTGTAGCGTCTTGGCGACGAGGATCTCGCAACCGGGGCAGCCCCCGGAGATCCCGATGCCGTTCCCGGTCCGGGCGGCGGCGATGCCGGCGACGTGGGTGCCGTGCCCGAGGGCGTCGTCGGCGGTGGCGTCCTCGTTTACGAAGTCCTTCTGGGCGACGACCTTGCCGGCGAGGTCCGGGTGTCCCGCGGTGATGCCGGAGTCGACGACGGCGACCCTGACGCCATTCCCGCGGGTGTCGTCCCAGGCGGAACGGAAGCCGGTCTTTTTGAGGCCCCACTGGTCCCGGAGCCCCGGGTCCCCGGGCGAGTACGACGCCTCGCGCGCGTGGTCGTACTCGACCGACCGGACCCCCGGCTCCCCTTCGAGCTTCTCCTTCGCGCGGCGGAGTTTTTCCGGGGTGGCTTGCGTTGGGGCGGCCTCCGCCTCGGGGACCGTGACGACCTCGGCGTTTACGGCCTCGATTTTCTCCTCCGCCTCGACCTTCGTGGCCCCGACGGCGCCGTCCGCGGCCCCCTCGGCGGCGCCCTCCTCGTAGGTGACGATCAAACGTCCCGTCGCCCCGGCGACGTCCTCTTCAAGTGTTCCGTCTTTCGGCGCCTGACCCCACGCCCAGGATGCCACGGCATAAGAAACGAACATGAATGCGCCGAGGAGAGCCCCCAACACCACGCATAGCTGCCTCGAAGAAGCCGTCACGCCGTTCCCCCTCCCATGCCCCCACACAAGTTTCGCCCGATGCAACTTTACGGGGCGATCGGATAAATAACTCTAACAGGCCATCTTCCCTGGGGCCATCTTTTGCGAGGGGGTACGTAGCCCTCAGCCGGGAGCTTCAGGGGAGTGTAATCGTATACGGGTTGGGGGGAGGAGCGGGACGCGAGGCGGAACCCGCGGGGGACCGCGCCGTCCCCCGTACGGGCGCGGTCCCCGGGTGTGGGGGTGGGGCGCTAGGCCCTCCCCGAGGCGTAGTGCTCGTCGAGGTACTCGACGATGGCGTCGGACTCGGCCATCATGACGCCGCGCTCGGCGTCGACGAGGAATGGCACCTGGTGCGAGCCGCTCAGCTTCTCCAGCACCTCGGACGAGCGGCTGCCCTCCTCCGTGGAGTGGGCGACCCAGCTCAGGCCAAGCTCGCTCAGCCGCGCCCGGACCTTGGCGCTGTAGGGGCAACTCTCCTTCTGGTATAGCTCCAGCACGTTACGCTCCTTCCTCTCGTTTCCCCAAACCTACCACGCGGGCTCGCCGCGGGCGGGACCGGACACGACCTGACCCGAAAAGAAATTTGGTTCGTAGAATACGGGTAGATGGACGGGTTGATCTCTCTGAAGTTGCGCGGGTCTCGGTGCCTCGCCGGGGTACCGGCGGGCGCCGCGGGGGGCGTATGAGGGGGGTCGGGAGGGTCGCGCGGGCGGTCCTGACCCTGGGGGTGGTGGCGGCCCTGTGCGCCTTCGTGGTGTTGTTGGTGGGGCCGCGTCACCTCGGGGACGGGTTGAGCGCGGAGGACGTGCGCTGCCCGAAGGGGCTGGACGATACCGGCATCTCGCTCGAACGCTTCTTCGGCGGGGAGGACGAGGAGCCCGTGAGCGGCGAGGTTCGGGCGCTCTTGGAGGACCCGAACTTCGGGGCGTCGCCGGCGGCGGTCGAGGACCTGAGGGCCGGGATCGTGGACGAGCGCCTCGTCCGGGCGCTCCTGGCGATAACGGAGGAGCACAAGATCTGCGCCGACGCTTTCAAGGAAGGCCACTACTTCCTGCCCGGCGTCAAGGACGGGCCGTTCATCCCCGAGGGCTACGGCGAGGCCGGGGGGCTGCCGAACACCCACTTCTATGGGCGGGCCGTGGACATCTGGGACGTGGACGGCAAGCCCATCGAGGGCAACGGCGGCGACCCGGACGTGCGGGACGTCGGCTGGATCCTGGCCGGCCTCGGGAGAGACGAGCGCCCCGACCAGATTATCGGCCCCCCCGGCTGGACCAGAGCCCTCGACCGTACTTACGAGGAGGGCTGGATCCTTACGAAGGACCAGACGGAGCTCCACAGGGACCACATCCACCTGGGCTTCACGCGGGAGAACGGGACGCAAAACACAAGGTAGCCAGCGGCCGGCCTTGAGAAGGCCCGATCCCCCGACGAACTCGCGTGGGCGAGACCGCCCCCCGAAAGCTTCGCCTCTACCTCCGGAGGCCGGGTACGGCTACGGGGCCGGGTCCCGCGCCTCGAGCACGGCTATGCACGAGAAGGCCGTTTCCAGGACCGCGCCCTCTTCGCCCAGCCCGGGATCGTAGGACGCCACGCCGACCGCCGCCACGCTGAAGCGCTCCCGGATCATGACGAGGGCTTCTTCGAGCTCCCCGCGCGTCAGCCCGCCGGGTACGGCGAACCCGTTGGCCTTGCCGACCTTCTCCGGGTCCAGGACGTCCAGGTCCAGGTGAACGTAGACCCTCGCCACCCTCGTTCGCAGCCCGTCGAGGGCTGCGCCGAGCCCCTCGTACCACCTTCTATCGCCCGCCGGTCCCCCGGCCACCACGCCGATCCCGGCCTCGTCCAGCCGCTCTTGCTCGGCCGGCTGGACGTCGCGCGCGCCGACGAGGACCACGTTCGCCGCGTCCACCGGGACGAAACCGGGGATGGTCGCGGCCATCGAGCCCCAGCAGTCTCCCACGGCGATGGCGAGACCCATCCCGTCCACGAAGCCGCTCGTCGTGGTCTCCGGGGTGTTGAAGTCGGCGTGGGCGTCGAACCACAGGATCCCCAACCCCTCCGCCCCGACCCCGGCCACGGTCCCCACGCAAGCGTTGCAGTTGCCGGAGAGCACCAGGGGAGACTCCCCGGCGCCCGACGCCGCCCTCGCCTCCTCGGCTATGCGCTTGTTGAGCGCGAAAGCGGCGGCGACCTCCAGAGGAGGGGCGTCCCCCAGCTCCAGGACCACCGGCCTGACCGCGAGACGAGCGCGCCGGAGCGCCTCCTCCAGGCCGTTTTCGAGAAGGTGTTCGGGGCCGCGTCCCATGCGAAAGCCGCGTCGCCCCGAGTCGTAGGGGACGAGGATGGCGCGAAGGGTCGGGCTGCCGGAGTTTCCTGTCACGGGCGCATTCTACGTTGCGGGATCGACGCGAGATGGGGAACGCGGCGAGCGACACGGCCGACCGATGAGGGGTCGTCGGCCGGCCGTGTCGCGGAGGTCGGCGGCGGGGGATTACGCGGCTTCTTCCATCTCCTCGGAGTAGCTGCCGTAGCGGGCGGCGCCGTTCATCTTGAGGCGGTGGTAGAAGGCCTGCTGGGCGACCTCGGCGTTGCCCGCATCACCCTTCCAGGTCTTCATCGGGAGGTCCTGCAGCGCCCGGGCGTAGGAGAACGAGAGCTCCCACGGGAGGTTGGGGTAGAGCTTGTTCATGGCGTTGAGGTGCGCAGTGGCCTGCTTGTCGCTCTGGCCGCCGGAGAGGAAGACGACCCCGGGGACGGCGGTGGGGACGCTCCTGGAGAGGTTCTCGACCGTGCGGCGCGCGACCTCCTCCACGCCGGCCTGCTCGGGGGCGTCCTTGCCGGAGATGACCATGTTCGGCTTGAGGAGCATCCCCTTGAGGTAGACGCCGGCCTCGAAGATCCGGGCGAACGTCGCGCGCAAGGTCCTCTCCGTGACCTCGTCGCACTGCTCTATGGAGTGGTCGCCGTCTATAAGGACCTCGGGCTCGACGATGGGGACGATGTCCTGCTCCTGGCAGGCGGCGGCGTACCTCGCGAGCACGAAGGCGTTGGCGTCGATGCAGTTCTGGGTCGGGATGCC
Source organism: Rubrobacter sp. (assembly GCA_016781775.1). Taxonomy (GTDB): domain Bacteria; phylum Actinomycetota; class Rubrobacteria; order Rubrobacterales; family Rubrobacteraceae; genus Rubrobacter_F. The sequence continues at coordinate 6,715 of JADDPR010000471.1, forward strand.
GTCGCCGATGGTGATCACCGCCCGCCACTTGGCGAAGCGGGCGCCCAGCTCCCTGTACTCCCCGAGCCTCTCCCGCAGCCCGTCGAGGCCCTCGGTCAGCTTCTCGCCGGGGGAGAGGGCCATCTCCTTCGCGCCGCCGTCGACCTTGATGCCGGGGATGACGCCCTGCTCCTTGAGGATCTCGGTGAGGAGCCTGCCGTCCGAGGCCTCCTGGCGGATTGTCTCGTCGAAGAGGATCACGCCGGCGAGGTAGTCCCCGATCCTGGGGGTCGTGAAGAGCAGCTCCCGGTAGTCCCTGCGGCTCTCCTCGCTCGACTCGACCCCGACCGCCTCGAAGCGCTTACCGATCGTCCCGAAGCTCTCGTCTGCGGCGAGGATGCCCTTCCCCTCCGGCACGAGGGAACGGGCGGTCTTCTCCAGCTCCTGTGCGTTCACGGCTCTCCTTCCTCTTTTGTCCCACTTTTCCTTGCGGGAAGCATAGCAAAGGCCCCGGCGCCGAAGCTCCGGGACCTCGTATTGCGTGCGAACCCGCCGGACGCCGAGATCTAGGCCCTGACGAGCTCCCGGTCCTGCCTCTTCGGGGCCTCGGGCTTCTCGCCGCGACCGGCCTTCCTCTCCGCCGTCTGCTTCTCGCGAGACTCCTCGCGCCTCCTGCGGGCCTCTTGCTCCGCCCGGTAGTCCCTGCTCGTGTAGCACATGCCGGAAACTCGCCTCCTTCGGATGGCTTGCCCTTTAAGTAGCAACGTACCCGACGCCCCGCGCCACGAAACCCCGTCAGAAACTTTTCTTGCATAACGCGGTGCCGCACCGGCCTCATGCTAGGCGTCGACCAACACCCGCAAGCACCCGGGCGCCGAGAACGCGCGGGTAGCCTTGAGGGCGGAGGGGGGGCGGGCTTGGCTGAGGCAGAGGGAGGTGCCCCGTGGGCCACCTATATTGGAGGTCCCGGCCGGTACCTCGGCGTGCCCCGAACGACTGGCGAGGCCGAACCGTGCTATATGTTGGGAGGCCTGAAACGATACCCGGGAACCCCGGAGGAGCGCATGCCTAACCGGTTGGAGAACGAGACAAGCCCTTACCTGTTGCAGCACAAGGACAACCCCGTGGACTGGTACCCGTGGGGGGAGGAGGCCTTCGAGAAGGCCAAGGCCGAGGATAAGCCCGTGCTCTTGAGCGTCGGCTACTCGGCGTGCCACTGGTGTCACGTGATGGAGCGGGAGTCCTTCGAGAACGAGGAGACGGCGAGGCTCATGAACGAGGGCTTCGTCAACATAAAGGTCGACCGTGAGGAGCGGCCGGACGTCGACTCCATCTACATGGCCGCCACCCAGGCGATGACGCGCCACGGCGGCTGGCCGATGACGGTCTTTATGACCCCCGACGGCGCGCCGTTCTACGCCGGCACCTACTTCCCGCCCGTGCCGAGCCGCGGGATGCCGGCCTTCGGGCAGGTCCTCGAGAGCCTCTCCGACGCCTACAAGAACCGACGCGACGAGGTCTTGAAGAGCGCCGAGGGGGTCCGCGAGTACCTCCAGGCGACGAGCAACACCTCCATCCCCCAGACCGGGCTCTCGGAGGGGCTCCTCGACGACGCGGCGAACTCGCTCGTCGGGCAGCTCGACAACCGCTTCGGCGGCTTCGGCGGGGCGCCGAAGTTCCCCCAGGCGATGAACCTGGAGGTGCTGCTCCGCCACCATGCGAGGACCGGCGACCGGGCGGCGCTCTCGGGGCTCGAGCTGACCCTCAGGGGCATGGCGAACGGCGGCATCTACGACCAGCTAGGCGGGGGCTTCGCCCGCTACTCCGTCGACGAGTACTGGCTCGTCCCGCACTTCGAGAAGATGCTCTACGACAACGCCCTGCTCGCGCGGCTGTACCTCGAGGCTTACGAGGCGACGGGCGATGAGTTCTACCGCAGGATCGCCATCGAGACCCTCGACTACCTCCTGCGCGACATGACCTCTCCCGAGGGGGGCTTCTACTCGGCAGAGGACGCGGACTCCGAGGGCGAGGAGGGGAAGTTCTACGTGTGGACGCCCGGGGAGATCGAGGCGGCGCTCGAGCCCGAGGAGGCGAGGCTCGCCATGCGATTCTGGGACGTCACCGAAAGAGGCAACTTCGAAGGGAACAACATCCTCAACGTCCCCCGCCCGCCCGAGGTGGTCGCCCGGGAGTTCGACCTCTCGACCGAGGAGCTCGCGGAGAGAATAGAGGGCATCCGGGCGAAGCTCTACGAGGTGCGCGAGGGGCGGGTCCGCCCCGGGCGGGACGAGAAGGTCCTCGCCGCCTGGAACGGGCTGGCGCTGCGTGCCTTCGCGCTCGCCGCGCGCGTCCTGCCGGAGCGCGAGGACTACCTCGACGCCGCCCGCAAGAACGCCGGGTTCCTTTTAGAGAAGATGAGGGAGGACGGGCGGCTCCACCGCTCGTTCAAGGACGGTCGGGCCCGGTTCAACGGGTACCTGGAGGACTACGCCTGCGTAGCCGACGGCCTCGTCTCCCTGTACGAGGCGACCTTCGAGCGGCGTTGGATCGAGGAGGCCCGGGACCTCGCCGACGCGATGCTCGAGCTCTTCTGGGACGACGAGAGGGGCGCGTTCTACGATACCCCCTCCGACCACGAGGAGCTCGTCACCCGCCCGCGCGACGTCTACGACAGCGCCGCGCCCTCGGGCAACTCGGTCGCCGTGGAAGTCCTCGTGAGGCTCTCTGTTATTTTGGAGCGGGAGGACTACCGGGAGCGGGCCGGGACCGTTCTGGAGGACCTCAGCGGTGGGATGGCCCAGATTCCGGGCGCCTTCGGGAGGCTCCTCGCCGCGCTCGACTTCTACCTCTCCCAGCCTTACGAGGTCGCCATCGTCGGCGAGCCCGAGGCCCCGGATACCCGCGCGCTGGCCGAGGCCGCGTTCTCGGGCTACAAGCCGAACAAGGTCGTCGTGGGGGCCCCCGAGGGGGACGAGGATGCGGTGGCGCTCATACCGCTCCTCGCCGAGCGCCCGACGAGGGGCGGCAAGGCGACCGC
>JADDPR010000197.1 GCA_016781775.1 Rubrobacter sp.
CCCAAAACCGAGGTCGTGGTGCTACGGTACGGGCATGATTAGGTTCTTTGGGTCGCGGCGGCGGTTGCTGGGTCTGATGTTCCTGGTGTCCCTCGCGTTTACGATCTTCTGTGGGGTTCGTACCTACCAGCAGGCGACGCAGCTACGGTCTCAGGCTGACGAACCGATCCAGCCCTGGATGAACGTTTCTTACATCGCGCACTCCTACAACGTAGCGCAGGACGTTCTGCACGAGACGCTCGGGCTGCCGACTGATCAGTCGGACCCTCGACCCGTGGGGGAGATCGCGCGCGCTCAGGGCCGCTCCTTCGAGGAGGTGCGCGCTGTTTTGCTGGATGCGATCGCACAAGCTCGTAAACCGGCGCCTCCACCACCGCAACCTCCGGAACCACCGCGACCGGAGCCGGAGGGGCAACGGTGAGTATTGACGATCAGCTGCTCTCTGCCCTGACGCTCTACGGGCTCCCGGTACTGTTCGTGGCGGTCTTGGTGGCCGCCAGCGGTATGCCGCTGCCCGCGACCCTGCTGCTGATCACCGCAGGTTCGTTCGTGCATCAGGGTAGCCTGAGCTTGTGGCATGTTCTCGCAACCGCGCTGATCGCCGCCGTTTTCGGCGACCAGATTGGCTACGGAATGGGTCGCTGGGGCGGTCGCCGCCTCCTCGCCCGGGTGGGCTATTGGGCAGGCGGGAACGCCCGTCTTGCGCAGGCCGAGGACACGATGGAGAGGTGGGGCGGTCCGACGATCTTCCTCAGTCGTTGGCTGTTGACCCCGCTGGGGCCGCTGGTCAACCTAACGAGCGGGACTACGAGATACCCTTGGCCGTACTTTCTGGCGTTCGGCGCGGCCGGCGAAGCCGTGTGGGTAGCAGGATACGTGTTGCTCGGCCGGACCTTCAGTGATCGGGTGCAGGGGATGAGCGCCCTGTTCGGCAACCTGGTCCTGGCGCTGATCGGGTTGGTCGTCGCCTTAGGGCTAGGGTGGAAGCTCCTGCGATTAAATCGCTCGCGTCGAGTACAGAAGCGCGAGTAGCTTAGAGCGCATCATCATGCTCGGCCGCCGCGAGGCCCGCCTGAAGGTCGCGCGCGACTTCGGCGCCACCGACATCGTAAAGGCCCGCGACGAGGCTGCGGTAGGGGAGGTCAGGGAGATGACGCACGGCGGGGTCGACGCCGTCCTGGAGTGCGTCGGGCTCAAATCCTCGATGGACACCGCCATCGGCGTCGCCCGTCCCGGCGCCGTGGGCTTCGTCGGGGTGCCGCAGGGGAGCGAGGAACTGAACCTCGGCCGCATGTTCCGAAGCAACATCGCCCTGCGCGGCGGGATCGCACCGGTACGGGCCTACATCCCGGAGCTCATGGAGGACGTGCTCTTGGGCTCGCTCGATCCCTCGGGCGTCCTCTGCCTCACCATCGGCCTCGACGGCGTCCCCGAGGGCTACGTACGCCGCGATGGACGAGAGACGCGCCGTCAAGGCGATGGTCAGGGTCCGGTAGCTCGGTAAGCGGGGTCCCCGAAAACGTCTCGGAACCATGGTACAACCGGCACCGACGCCACCAGATCCGGAAGGGAACGTTCGATGCCCCGAGCCCGCTCCACAGCCGTAGTAGCGATCCTCGCCCTCTTACTAGCCGCCTGCGGCTCCCCGGAGGGGGGCGCCCCCCTGGGGGAGGCCACCGAACGGGGAGGGAAGGAGCCCACGCGGGGGGCCGCAAACAGCGAGAACACCCAGAGGACGCTCGCGGAGAGCGAGACGCCCCCGCCCGAGGACCCGGCGGAGCCCGACCCCGAGGCCGCTTCCGCGAGCGCCGGTCCGGTGGAGGTGGAGACGAGCGTCGTGGCGACGGGGCTGGAGGCACCGTGGGGGCTCGCGTTCCTGCCCGGGGGCGACGCCCTCGTCACCGAGCGCGATTCTTCGAGGCTCCTCAGGGTCTCCCCCTCCGGGTCCGTCCGGGAGGTCGGCACGCTCCCCGCAGAGGGGGACGGGGAGGGCGGCCTGCTCGGGGTCGCGGTCTCCCCCACCTATGATGAGGACGGGCTCGTCTACGCCTACTACACGACCGCCGAGGACAATCGGGTGGCGCGCTTCCGGCTGGACGACATCGGTGGGGCCGAGCCCGTGCTCACCAGCATCCCCTCGGGGCCCATCCACAACGGCGGCAGGATAGCCTTCGGCCCCGACGGCCTGCTGTACGCGAGCACCGGCGAGGCCGGCGACATGCCCATCTCCCAGGACGTGGGCTCTCTGGGCGGTAAGATCCTGCGCGTAAACCCCGACGGGACCATCCCCGCCGACAACCCGTTCCCGAACAGCCCCGTCTACTCCTACGGCCACCGCAACGTCCAGGGCCTCGCCTGGGACGAGG
>JADDPR010000238.1 GCA_016781775.1 Rubrobacter sp.
CTCGCCCGAAGGGATCGCTTGGTCGCGAGATTTCCCGCCGAGTGCCAAGGTGGAACACGGGCTCAATCATTTCGATCAACGCTCCAACGGCTGAAAGCCGGCGGCTAACTAAGAAAGATCAGGGCCACCGTCGAGAGGGCGAAGAGGGCGACCACGATCAGGGTGAGCTTGGTCAGGTTCTTCTCCATGACGGTCGTGCCGGAGAAGGTGCTCCCCATTCCGCCGCCGAGGGAGGAAGAGAGACCCCCGCCCTTGCCGGAGTGCAGGAGGATGAGCCCTATAAGGGCGATGCTGAAGATCGTGTGCAGGAATGCGAGTACGTATATCATGCCGGCTACTCTACCATACGTTCCTGCGCATCATCCTCGTTCTGCGCGACGCTCTGGCGGGCCACCTCGACGAGCTCTGCGAACGAGTCGGCCTCCAGGGAGGCGCCCCCGACGAGGCCTCCGTCCACGTCGTCCTGCGCCATGATGTCGGCGGCGTTGGACGGCTTGATCGAACCGCCGTAGAGGATGCGGACGCTGTGGGCGAACTCCTCGCCGCCAAGCTCCCCGAGCAGGCCGCGGATCTGCCCTATCGCCTCCTGCGCATCCTCGGGGGAGGCCGTCTCGCCGGTTCCTATCGCCCAGATGGGCTCGTAGGCGAAGACGACCGAATCTCCGGAGGGCGAATCCAGCCCGTCCATCACGGCGCGAACCTGCCCGGAGACCTTCTCCCACATGCCGCCCGCGTCGCGCTCCTCCTTCGTCTCCCCGACGCAGACGACGGGGATGAGCCCGGCCTCGAGGGCCTTCGCCGCCTTGCGGGCGACGGTCTCGTCCGTCTCCCCGAAGATCTCGCGCCGCTCCGAGTGGCCCACGATCACGGCCTCCGCCCCGACGTCCTTGATCATCGGAGCCGAGACCTCCCCTGTGTACGCCCCGGAGTCCTCGAAGTAGAGGTTCTGAGCCCCCGCCATCACGGCCGAGTCCTCCGTCATCCTGCCGACGGTCGGGAGCGAGGTGAACGGCGCGAAGACGGCGACGTCGACCTCGTCCGTGGAGTCCGCGACCCTCGGGAGGAGCTTCGCGGCGTAGTCCTCGGCCTCCCGGACGAGCTTGTTCATCTTCCAGTTCGCCGCCATCATCGGTTTTCTCTGTGCCGCCATGGGCTACTCCCCCCTGTCTATCCTGTCCGGCAACACCGCGACGCCGGGCAACTCCTTGCCCTCCACGTACTCCAGCGAAGCCCCGCCACCGGTCGAGATGAAGCTCATCTCGTCCTCCAGGCCGAGCTTGCGCACCGCCGCCACGGAATCACCGCCCCCGACGACGCTCACCGCCTCACTCTCGGCGACGGCTCTGGCGACCCCCTCGGTCCCCTCCGCGAAGGCCTCGATCTCGAAGACCCCCATCGGCCCGTTCCAGAACACGGTCCTGGCACCCGCGATGTACGAGCGAAAAGCCTCGACCGACTGGGGTCCCACGTCCAGCCCCATCATGCCGTCCGGTATCTCCCCAACCGGGACGACGCGAGCCTCCGCGCCCTCCTCCATCGCCTCCGCGACCACCACGTCCACGGGCAGGACCAGCTTGTCGCCGGCCTCCCCCAGAAGCCGCTTCGCCTCCTCGAGATAGTCGTCCTCCACGAGGGAGTCACCGATCCCGTAGCCCTGGGCCTTGAAGAACGTGAAGCACATCGCCCCGCCGATAAGCAGCGTGTCCGCGACGCCGAGGAGGCTCTCGATCACCCCGAGCTTGTCCGAAACTTTTGCTCCGCCAAGAATCGCGACGAAAGGCCGCTCAGGCGTGCGCAACACGCTATCGAGGTAATCGAGCTCTTCCTGCATCAAGAGCCCTGCTGCGGCGGGCAGCTTCTCCGCGACCCCCACGGTGGTGGCGTGCGCTCGATGGGCCGCCCCGAAGGCGTCGTTCACGTACAGCTCGGCCAAAGATGCGAGCCCCCCCGCGAGCTTCGGGTCGTTCTTCGTCTCCCCCGGATAAAAACGCGAGTTCTCCAGCAGCGTAACGCCGCCCTCCGGCGCATCTTCGAGCGCCGCCTCGACCTCGGGGCCGATCGCCTCGTCCAGCTTCTGCACGGGCGCGCCGAGAAGGTCCTCCAGGCGTTTCGCGACCGGGTCCATCGCGTACTTCGGGTCCGGCTCCCCCTTGGGTCGTCCGAGGTGAGAGATCAGGATGGGCCTGCCGCCACGCTCCAAAAGGTCCCGCACCGTCGGGAGAGCGCGCCGTATGCGCGTATCGTCGGTGACCTCGCCGTCCTTCACGGGCACGTTGAAGTCGACCCGCACGAGCACCCTCTTCCCCCCCACATCGAGGTCCTTCACGCTCTTCTTGTTCACTTGCCTCCCTTCGGTCGGCGCCAACAGCCCTCAGCCCAAGACGGCGGCCCGCGCATCCCCTCACCGAAGTCGCGTGGGTGGCCCTGAAAGAGAGGCGCAGCCGGGATCGAGTGCGAACCCCAGCTGCGCGCTGAACTGCCCTTGCTGACGGCTTACGGGCTGACGGCCGACAGCTCTTAAAGCTTCTTGCCGATAAAGCGGACGATGTCCACGGTGCGGTTGGAGTAGCCCCACTCGTTGTCGTACCAGCCGAAGACTTTGACGTTGCGGCCGGTGGACATGGTCAGCTTCGAGTCGAAGATGCAGGAGTTCGGGTTGCCGACGATGTCGCTGGAGACGATCGGGGCCTCGGAGTACTCCAGCACGTCCGCGAGGTCGCCCGAGGCCGCCTGCTTGAAGGCGTTGTTGACCTCTTCGACGGAGACCTCGCTCTCCACGCGCGCGACAAAGTCCGTGATCGAGCCGTCGGGGACCGGCACGCGGAGCGCCATCCCGTCGATTCTGCCCTCGAGCTCGGGGTAGATGACGGCGGCCGTCCTCGCCGCCCCCGTGGAGGTCGGGATGATGTTCATCGGGGCGCTGCGGGCCCGCCTCGGGTCCTTGTGCGCCGTGTCCAGCAGGCTCTGGTCGTTGGTGAAGGCGTGGATCGTCGTCATGTAACCCGACTCGATCCCGAAGTTCTCCTGCAAGACCTTGACCATCGGGATGATGCAGTTCGTGGTGCAGGACGAGTTGGAGACGACGTCGTGGCTCGCCGGGTCGTAGGTCTCGTGGTTCACCTTGTAGACGAACGTGGCGTCCGCGCCCTTGGCCGGCGCGCTCACGACGACCTTCTTCGCGCCGCCTTCGAGGTGCTTGGCGGCACCCTCGCGGTTCGTGAAGATGCCCGTGGACTCGACGACGACGTCCACGCCGACGTCGCCCCAGGGAATCTGCGCGGGATCCCGCTCGGAGAAGGTCTTGATCTCGTGGTCGCCGACGCGCATGATGTTGCCATCTACGCTCACGTCCTCCGGCCAGATGCCGTGGACCGTGTCCCGCTTGAACAGGAGAGCCATCCCATCCATCGGGGCCAGATCGTTCACCGCCACGATCTCCACGTCCGGGGCGTTCTGCATCGCCGCCTTCGCGGTGAGCATCCCGATCCTACCGAAACCGTTTATCCCTACGCGTACTGCCACAGGTGTCTCCTTCTCTCGCTCGTCGCCAGCTTACTATATTGTCCCCTCACCGTCGGACGGCTAACGCGAGGGGGGAATCACACCCGCCCCTACCCCTGGGCCCCACCCCTGGCGATCTCGACGAGCCTCCTCAGGCGATGATTTGCAGCACTCTTGGAGAGGCCGCCCAGGCGCGCAAGGTCCGTGAGGGAGGCATCCGGGTTCTCCAGACGCAGCTCCAGCATCTCCCGCAAGGCCGGCGGCAGGCTCCCGGGGTCGAGGTTCTCCAGCGCCTCCCCCTGCAGGGCGGCGGCGACGGCGGTCCGGTTCGCGTTGGCCGCGTCGAAGTTCGTTACGCGGTTGGCGTTGGCCTTCGCCTCCCCGACGATGGCGCGGGCCTCGTACTCGAGGACGGCGTCGTGCAGGCCCATGCGGGCCAGGATCGCGGTGACCCCCTCGGCGCTCTTGGTGTACGCCACGTAACGCCCCCGTCGGTGCGCGACCTTGAGGGGAACGGGCGAGAGACGGGCCACGCGCCTGACGAACTCCTCGCTCTTGTGGACGAACTCGAGGTGGTGACCGCGCCGGTAGCCGGGACCGGTGAGGGAGCCCGCGCCCTGAAAAGCCCCGCGAAGGTAGGAGATCCCGGCCGCGCCCCCACGGACGGCGCGACCACGCTCGACGCGAAGCTCTTCTACCGCCTGGACGGCGCGGTTCCCCTCTACCCTCACGGCGTAACGCTGACGGCCGAAGGAGCCCGGCGAGTAGGTCGTTAGCCCCGACTCCAACCCGAACTCCGAGCGCCAGAGGCGCACCACGGAGCGGGCGACGGGGGCGCTCGTCGTGCGGACCGTCGCGCCTGTCTCGTCGACCGTCCCGGCGGCGTCGAGTAGGCCCGCGAGCTCGGCCCTCCGGCCCGGCCCCGGCTCGGCCACCCGGGCGGCGAGCTGGCGGCGGAGCTCAGAGGCGAACGAGGGCAAGCTGGCGCACCTCTTCTGCGAGACGGTCCGCGTCGTGGCGCAGCGAGGATCGGGTGGCGGCTTCGCGTGAGATCAGGTCGGCCTCCCGCACGCGCACCCCCATCGCACGGATCTTCTCCCCATCGACCACGACCGGCATCGCCCCCTCGGACTCGTAGCGTCCCACAAGCTCGGCGCTCAAGGGCTGTGCGTGTACGAGCACGTCCGTCACGATGGGACCGGCGTGTTCGGCGATCGCCCGGAGGTGGTCGGAGACCGCGTACCCGTCCGTCTCCCCCGGCTGCGTCATCACGTTCGCGACGTACACGACCGGCCCCCGAAAATCCGCCAAAGCCTCCCGGACACCACCGCCCAGGAGCGCCGGGATCGTGCTCGTCCAAAGACTCCCCGAGCTCAAGACCACCACGTCCGCCCCCTCGACCGCCTCGATCACGCCGGCCGGGGCCGGAGCCCCTTCCGGCTCCACGGTCACCCTTTGTATGGGTTTTCCGGCCTCGTGGACCGCGGACTCGCCGCGGGCCGCGGTGCCGTCGGCGTAGTGGGCGACGAGCGTCAGGCTCTCGGTCGCGGCCGGGAAGACGCGGCCCTTCACCCGTAGGAAACGCCCGGCCTGCTCGACCCCCTCGCAGAAGCCGCCGGCGATGTCCGAGAGAGCCGCGATGATGATGTTCCCGACCGAGTGGTCCGAGAGCTCTCCTCCGCCTTCGAAGCGGTAGCCGAAGACCTCGGCGAGGCGCTTCCTGCCCGCCAGCGCGATCAGGCAGTTCCTCACGTCCCCCGGAGGGGCCACCCCGAGCTCCTGACGAAGCCTGCCGCTGGATCCCCCGTCGTCCGCCACCGTCACGACCGCCGCGAGCTCCCCCACCCGTTCCCTCAAACCCCGGAGCAACACGGGCAACCCCGTGCCCCCGCCGAACGCGACCACCCGCAAACCGTCCTGCCTGCCCATAAAGGGGAGTATAAACGCGCCCTAGGAGCCCGCGAACCGGTCGCGGTCGTGGGGCTCGTCGAAGTCGATGATCGGACCCTTCGGCACTATCCGGCTCGGGTTGATGCTCTCGTGGCTCCGGTAGTAGTGCTTCTTTATGTGGTCCAGGTTCGCCGTCTCGGCGACGCCGGGCTGCTGGTACAGATCCTTGGTGTAATTCCACAGGTTCGGGTAGTCGACGATGCGCCGGAGGTTGCACTTGAAGTGGCCGACGTACACGGGGTCGAAGCGCAAGAGGGTCGGGAACATGCACCAGTCGGCCTCCGTGATCCTCTCGCCGCACAGATAACGTCGCTCCCCCAGGACCTCCTCCCAGTGGTTCAGCGCCTCGAAGAGCTCCGTCACGGCCTCGTCGTAGGCGGGCTGCTTCATGGCGAAACCGGTGCGGTAGACGCCGTTGTTGATGGGTTCGTAGATCTCGTCGATCACCCGGTCCACCTCCTCCCGGAGGTCCTCCGGGCAGAAGTCCAGATCGGCCCGGACCCCCTCGACCCCGTCGAACTCGTGGTCGAGCATGCGGATGATCTCGCGCGACTCGTTGTTCACGATCGTGCCGGTCTCCTTGTCCCAGAGCACGGGGGTGGTGACCCTACCGGTGTAGCTCGGATCGGCCTTCTGGTAGACCTCGCGCAGGTACCTGGCCCCGTTGACGTCGTCTGGCACCTCGCCCGGCTCGCCATACCAGCCCCAGCCGTCGTCCCCCATGTACGAGCCGACGACGGACATCGAGATGGCATCTTCTAGCCCCTTGAGCTTGCGCAGGATCGCCGTCCTGTGAGCCCACGGACAGGCCCAGGCGACGTACAGATGGTACCGCCCGGCCTCGGCCCCAAACCCGCTCGACCCGTCCGCCGTTACCCGATCCCGGAACGAGGTGGTCGAGCGTACGAACCGCCCCTCGGAGTCCCTCGGGATGCGCTCCTCGGTCTTCCACTCGCCCTCGACCAGCATGCCTGGCATACGAAAACCTCCGGTTTCTTGGTTTGTCGGCATTTCAGTGCTCAGTTTGGCGGCGTCCAACGCTGCTCCCCAATGACCACGATTCTATCGGCTGTCCAGGCTCCGGGAGAGCCGGGGATCACCACCCTTCCGTGATCAAAGCCTTTCTGCTGACGGGCTGAAAACCTGACCGGCTGACAATCCCGAGGCACCCGCTTCGTCAGCGCCCTAGATCCCGGTGCCGAACGAAGAGATCGATCTCCGGGCCGTCCACACCCTCCTCCCGGAGGTGGCGCGCGATCTCCTCGACGATAGCGACCGAGCGGTGACGTCCTCCGGTGCAGCCTATACCCAGAGTGAAGTAAGTCTTGCCTTCGGCGGCGTAGCGCGGAATCAGGAACGCCAAAAGGTCGCGGAGGTGGGCGAGAAACGTCTTGGTGTCCTCCTGACCGAGCACGGCGTCGCGGACGGGCTCGTCGTGCCCGGTCAAGGGACGTAGGGCGGGATCGTAGTGCGGGTTCGGGAGGAAGCGGACGTCGAGGAGCATGTCCACGTCCATCGGAGCCCCATGTTTGAAGCCGAAGGAGGTGACGCTGACCGAGAGCCGCCCCTCATGCGACTCGATGAGCCGGGCAAAGCGCTTGCGGGACTCGGCGGCGTTCAGGGACGAGGTGTCCACGACGATGTCGGCCCTCTCTTTGAGGCCCGCGAGGTCGCGCCGCTCGGTCCCTATCGCCGCGAGGATATCCCCGTTCTTGGCCGCGGGATGCGGCCTCCGGCTCTCCTTGTAGCGGCTCACGAGCGTCTTGTCGTCGGCCTCCACGAAGACGATCTGCGGCTCCCAGCCGCTCTCGCCCTTGACGAAGTCGAGACCCGTCTCCAGCTCCTCGCCGAAGTACCTGCGACCCCGGATATCCACCACGACGACCACCCCGGCCGAGTTGTCCCGCTCCGACGGGGAGAGCGCCAGGACGTTCGGGATCATCTTCGGCGGAAGGTTGTCGATGCAGTAGTACCCGGCGTCCTCGAAAGCCTTCAGGAGCCCGGTCTTTCCGGCCCCCGACAGCCCCGTGACCATGATCAGACGCCGCCCCCCTGGGCTTGGGGCCTGACCAACGGGAGAGTCCCCGCCGTTCGTCATATTCTCGGTCTACCCTGCGCTGGAATCATCGATTAGGCCGAGCGTATCATCGGAGACGGGGGGTCGCAACGCATTTTCGTATATTTAAAGGACCTTTAACGCTGCCTCCCTGTGGAGGGGGTACGGCAAAGCGGTCGCTCCGATCCCATAGATCCGTTGCGGTCCTGCCTCCAAACCCCGAGGACCTCACCCCGTTCAGCGATGCAACCGGGCGTGGATCTCGCGGGCTACCCTGTACGGCAGCCTGGGGACGGCTTCTAGCTCCTCCACCGAGGCGTTGACGAACGCCTCCGGGGTACCGAAGTGCTCCAGAAGCTTTTTCTTGCGCGCGGGGCCGACGCCGGGCAGTTCGTCGAGGACGGAGGCTGTCATCGCCTGGCCGCGGAGCTTGCGGTGGTAGGTGTTGGCGAAGCGGTGCGCCTCGTCCCGGACGCGCTGCAGGAGGTGCAGCTCCGGGGAGTCGCGACGCAGGATCACCGGCTCCGGCCGGCCCGGCTGAAAGACCTCCTCGTCGCGCTTGGCCAGGGAGCGCAGGGTGATGTCGGGAAGATCCTTGCCCACCCCCATCTCCTTGAAGATCGGGACGACCGCCGAGAGCTGGCCCTTGCCGCCGTCGAGGAGGACGAGGTCCGGGGCGGGGAACTTCTCGTCGCCCTCCGCCAGCCGGTCGAGACGGCGCCGCAGGACCTCCGCCATGCTCGAGAAGTCGTCGGCCCCCTCGACCGTCTTGATCTTGAACCGTCGATACTGGTCCTTCGCCGGCCTGCCGCCCTGGAAGACGACCATCGAGGCGACGGAGTTCGTCCCCATGGTGTTCGATATGTCGTAGCACTCGATGCGCATCGGCAGCCTTGGAAGAGCGAGCTCCTCGCGCAGGGCGTCCAGGGTCGAGGCGACCTGGTTGCGCTGGGACTCCTCCACCAGCTTCTCGTGCGAGAGGCCGAGCTTGGCGTTCCGCTCGGCCATCTCGAGGATGCGCCGTTTGTCCCCCCTCTTCGGACGATGCACGTCGACCTTCGTCCCCCGAAGCTCCGAGAGGTGATCCTCGAGCGGGGCGAGCGCCTCGTCCGTCTCGTCCGTCCCCACGAGGACCTCGCGCGGGACGGCATTCCCCGAATCGTAAAACTGGGGGACAAACTGGAGCGCCACGGCGTCCGCCGGCGACTCCGCGTAGTTGTCCAGAAGAAAAGAATCGCGGTTGACGATCTGGCCCCCGCGCACGGCGAAGACCTGAACGCAAGCGGACTCCCCCTCGGCGTACGCCCCGAAGGCATCGAAGGAGTCCTCGGAGGCGATCGTCGCCTGCTGGCGGTCGCGGACGTGGGTGAGGGCCGAGAGCTCGTCGCGAAGCTTCGCCGCCCTCTCGAAGTCCATCTCCCGGGCGGCCTCTTTCATCGCCACCTCGCGCTCGCGGATAAGGTGGTCGACCCTGCCCTCCAGAAAGGCGACGACGTCCGAGATTATGCCGTCGTAGTCCTCCTTGGAGATCGCACCGACGCAAGGCGCCGCCGAGCGCCCGATGTGATAGTTCAGGCACGGCACCCCGCTTCTACGTCCCGGCTCGGGGCCCCGGCACTTCCTGAACCGGAACGTCCTGTTCAGAACGTCCAGCGTCGAGTGCACGGAGCTCGCGCTCGGAAACGGCCCGAAGTAGCGGTGGCGCCCGTCCCGCGTCGCGCGCGTGGCGTAGACCCTCGGGTACTCGTCCCCGGTCGTCACCACGATGTACGGGTAGCTCTTGTCGTCCTTGAGCGAGGCGTTGAAGCGAGGACGATGGCGCTTAATGAGGTTCGCCTCCAACACCAGCGCCTCGGTCTCGCTCCTGGTGACGATGAAATCTATGCGCCGGACGCGCTCGCGTAACTCCCCAATCTTCGGCCGCCCGTCGCCGGACTTCGTGAAGTAGTTGGCGACGCGCGAGCGGATGTTCTTCGCCTTACCGACGTAGATAACCCGATCCTCGGCATCCTTGAAGATGTAGACGCCGGGTGAGGTCGGTAGGTGCGAGCGATCGGGATACCCGTTCTTCTGAACCATCCATACGATTATATCGCCTCGGACCCTCGGACCCGGCACGATCGGCCCTCCGAGGCGCGTTTGCCCAGTTCGTCGTCGAATACCCGGATCACGGGGATCGCTCCACGGCCTAGGCCAGAGGTCCCCTCTCGGGCTGCCTTACCGGGTTCGGCGGCGGGGTTGGCTGGGCCGGATGGTCGAGCCGGGCGGGATCATCTCGTTGCCGCCCGCCCGGGCGTAGCCGAAGCCCGAGACCCAGCCGCCGACGGCGCCCGAGAGGGTGGAGACGAGGGC
The DNA here is from genome assembly GCA_016781775.1 of Rubrobacter sp. Lineage (GTDB taxonomy): Bacteria > Actinomycetota > Rubrobacteria > Rubrobacterales > Rubrobacteraceae > Rubrobacter_F. The sequence goes on from JADDPR010000238.1 coordinate 9,860, forward strand.
CCCCGCGAGCCCCAACGCGTCCGGGTCCGTCGCCAGCACGAGAAGCCCCGCGACGAGGGCGAGAGCTCCGGACAGGAAGACGGCGTTGCGACGCCGCGCGTAATCCACCGTTGTGGCGTAGAGGGCGTACAAAACGAGCGCCGTTGCCGCGAGCAGGAGCAGGGGAAAGACGTAGATTACGAGGCTTCCTTCGAGGCCGGCGAAGAGCACGGGTCTGAAAAGCTGGTCGCGGCCCTCGAGGCCGTAGGCGATCGCAGCCCAGGAGAGGACGAAGAAGCACGCCCACCCGATCAGCGCGCCGAGGCCGGCGCCCACTCCCATCCCGAAGCCCCGTTCGACCCGATATGTGCGCGCTCCCAGAAAGAACGCGAGGACCATGGCCGGCAGGATCAGGACGAGACCGTAGAACGAGAGCCGGCTCAATACCTGCCCGAACCCCGCCCCGTCGCCGACGTAGCGGATCGGCAGTGCGAGGAGCGTCGCGGCCGCCAGAAAAGCGAGGATTCCCATGTACACCCAGGTGACGCACCCGAAGGCGCGCCGGTAACGCGGCTGGATCCCGTCCTCGCGTCCCCCCTCCGGGGCGGGCTCGCGGCGCCCGGACGGTCCGCTACGAGACACGGCTCTCCGCGACGCCCGGTAGCACGGGGACGCCCCCCTCGAAGTGCCGTAGCAGGGTCTTGGCGACGTCGGTGATCCTGCGGGGCATCCTCACGCCCTCCGAGAGCCCGGCGGCGAGCACGAAGACGTTCGAGTCGGAGGCGTGCAACGAGCCGTGGTCGCTCTCGACGTGGAACTTGCCGGAGACCTCGCCGAACGTGTATCCCGGGGAGGCCGAGAGCACGACGTCGCCGCACCTTTCGGAGCGCACGCATCCCCACAAACGCTCCAGCGCGTCGGGGTACTCCCCGTAGAGGATCTCGCCCTCAAAGACCCCGATCTCGAGGGTCCAGAGATCCCCGACAAGCTCCCAACGCCGCCCGGCGGCGTCGCGCGGTTCCGTCCCGACACCCTCCACGGGACGGAACCTGAGCTCCCCGCCCGCCCGGCGCGCCACGCCCCAGCCGTCGTCTTCCCACGCGGCGATGTCCACGCCGCGACGAGAGAGCACCCCCTGCACCAGGATCTCGCGCTCCGCGTCGGAGGCTTCCGAGGGGAGGTACAAGAGCGCCGAGCGGCCGTTCGGGACGGCCACCGTACCTATGCCGGGGCCGAATTGGGCCCTGGCCCCGATGGAGGTTCCCTCCCCGAGGATGTGCGCGAGGTCGATGTAGCGGCGCTTGTTCGTCAGGAGCGGGGTGTGGCCGTGGTCCGCGAGCGCGATCACCGCGTACTCCTCTAAGACCGTCTCGGCGCCGCCGGCCGCCTCGAACATCTCCGCGACGTAGCCGTCGATGGTCGCAACGTACTCCCTCTGGGCGGCGAGGCCCTTGTGATGGGCGATCGAGTCGCCCTTGAAGAAGTAGACGAGGTTAAACGGCGCGACCTTCTCCCCAAGGAACATGGCCCCCACGCGAGCGGCATACTCGTCGTTTATGCCGGCGGAGCGCGAGATCCCCCCGACCCCGGCCCTGCCCTGCAGCCCGGTGTCGCGGCTGTAGAAGAGGTCGCCCATGAAGTACTCTTTCGGACCCCCGACCGAGGCGCCGAGCAGCGCGCTGTTCGCCGCCACGTGGTTGACGCTCCTCAGCCGTACCGGGTGCTCGTGCGGCCCGCGCCTCACCGGAAAATTCACGCAAGCGCCGTCTATGCCGCGCTCGTGCAGCTTCTCGAAGATCGTCGGGGCGAGCAGGTCGTCCCGGTTCATTCGCCAGACGTTGTTGTGGAAAACCTTCAAGGGGCCAGTCGAGATCACGGTCTCCCTCGTCGCCCCGTAAACGACGACCCGGCCCTCGTCCCGGTCGTACCAGGCGTGGCCCAGGATACCGCTGCCGGAGGGCGCCTCGCCCGTCGCGATCGCCGCCGTCGCCGCCGGCGTGATGCTCGGGAAGACCGAGACCGCGTCCCAAACGGCCTCGCCCTTCTCGACGAGGTAGGTCAGAGCCGGCGCCTCCCCATTCTCGATAGCCGCCCGCAGCACATCCGGTCTTATGCCGTCGAGCACCATCATCAGAACCGGTTTGGGCAAGGCCAGATCATCCTCCAAAGAGCCACGGTTTTCTTGCAAAGCCTCGTGATTCTAACCGATGAGGCCCAAAACCCGGCAGCGAGCCCCGATCCACGACGCCGGTACGCCTCATCGCCCCCGCCGAGTCGGGCCACATACAGGACGCCGGCACGCCGCATGCTAAAGTTTTAATACTCTTGGACCGATAACTTGTCGGCCGGGGGAATAGAGCGTACGAGCCGCGGCTCGGCGCACGGTCGTTGCGGCTTTTTGTGGACGAAGCATAAGCTAGGGAGCGGGCGTTTATGCGGCAGGACAACAGTTTGCGGGGGAGCGAGCGGGACGCGGAGCTGCGTTTTCTGCGGTCCATCGTCGAGAACGCCAACGACGCGATCCTGGTGACGGAGAGCACCCCCATCGAGGAACCCGGGCCGAGGATAATCTACGTCAACGAGACCTTCACGCGGGTGACCGGCTATACGTTGGAAGACGTAAGGGGTAAGACGCCGCGCGTCCTGCAGGGCCCCGAGACGGACCAGGAGGCGCGGGACGAGATCCGGACTGCACTGGAGCGGTGGAAGTCGGTGCGCGTGGAGCTCCTCAACTACCGCAAGGACGGCACTCAGTTCTGGGTAGAGCTCAATATAGTCCCGGTCCTGGACGAGGACGGGCTGTACACCCACTGGGTCTCCGTGCAGCGCGACGTTACCGAGCGCAAACACGAGGAGGAAGAGAAGCGGAAGAGTGAAGAGGTGTTCCGTGCCGCGCTCGCCGAACAGGCGTCGGACGTCGTCCTGATACTCGGGCCGGGCGGCGTCGTGCGCTACGGCAGCCCGTCGCTCGCGAACGCTCTAGGCTACCGGCCCGAGGAGGTCGTCGATACCAACGTCTCCGTGTACATCCACCCGGACGACGCCGACGAGGCCCTGTGCACCTTTGGGGAGGTTCTCGACGGTCCGGGGGTGGGCGGCAGCAAGCCCGTCGGGCTACGCGTGAGGCACAAAGACGGCTCCTGGCGCCACTTCAAGGCCGTGGGCACGAATATGACGGAAGACCCCAGCGTGCGCGGCGTCGTGGTCAACGCCTGGGACGTCACGGGGCGCAAGCTTGTCGAGGACGAGCTCAAGCTGAGGGACAGGGCCATCGCCGCCAGCTCCAACGGCATCATCATCACCGACCCCAACCGCCCCGACAATCCGATCATCTACGTAAACCAGAAGTTCGAGGAGATAACCGGCTACGGAGCCGCCGAGGCCATGGGTCAAAATTGCCGCTTTCTAGCGAACGGCGACAGGGACCAACCGGGCGTCGACGAGTTGAGGATCGCGATCCAGGAGGGCAGAGAGTGGTCGGGCCCTCTGCGCAATTACAAGAAAGACGGCACGCCTTTCTGGAACGAGCTGTACATCGCCCCGGTGCGCGACGAGGATGGCCGCGTCGTCAACTTTATCGGGGTGCAAAAGGACGTGACGGAGCGCAAAGAGCTCGAAGAGAAGCTGGCGCACCAGGCCTTCCACGACGGGCTGACCGACCTGCCCAACCGCAGCTTGTTTCTCGATCGCGTGGATCACGCCCTCAAGCGTGCCAGACGGCGGGACGAGCGGGTGGCGGTCCTGTTTATGGACCTGGACAACTTCAAGGTCATAAACGACTCCCTCGGACACGAGGTCGGGGACGAGCTTCTGATCTCGGTCGCCGGCCGTCTCCAGTCGTGCCTGAGGCAAGGGGACACCGCCGCCCGCCTGGGCGGTGACGAGTTCGTGGTCCTTCTGGAGGACGTGGAGGACCCGGAGGAGGCGACGAGCGTCGCCGTCCGGATCGAAGAGGCGCTCCGGGAACCGTTCTGGGTCGGCGAGCACAACCTCTTCGTGACCACCAGCGTCGGGGTCGCCCTCGGCGGCGCGGACGGGGAGCGGGCCGGCGACCTCCTGCGCAACGCGGACCTCGCCATGTACCGAGCGAAGGAGGGCGGCAAGAACAACCACGCCGTCTTCGAGCCGGGCATGAACGAGAAGGCCCTGGAGCGCCTGGGGCTTGAGGGCGACCTCCGCCGCGCCCTGGAGCTGGGGGAGTTCAGGGTCTACTACCAGCCCAAGGTCTCGGTGAAGTCGGGGCGGATCGTGGCGCAGGAGGCGCTGGTGCGCTGGGAACATCCGGAGCGCGGGCTGGTGCCCCCGGCCGAGTTTATCCCCCTCGCAGAGGAGACGGGGCTCATCGTCCCGCTGGGCCGTTGGGTCCTGGAAGAGGCCTGCCGCCAGGCCAGGGAGTGGCAGGACCTGTACCCCACGGACCCGCCGCTCAGGATGAGCGTCAACCTCTCGGCGGCCCAGTTTAAGCGCCCGGACCTCGGGAAGAGCGTCGCGGAGGTGCTGCGGCGGGCCGGGCTCGACCCGCACGACCTGATCCTGGAGATCACCGAGAGCATGGTCGTCGAGGACGTCGGCGCCGCCCTCGCCACGCTCCAGGAACTCAAAGCCCTGGGCGTCAAGATCGCCGTAGACGACTTCGGCACCGGCTACTCGTCGCTCTCCTACCTCAAGCGTTTCCCGGTCGACTTCCTTAAGATCGACCGCTCCTTCGTCGCGGGCCTCGGACGAGACCCAAAGGACGAGGGCCTGGTCTCCGCCTCCATCGAGCTCGCCCACGCCCTGGGCCTCGAAGCGATAGCCGAGGGCGTGGAGACCGCCGAGCAGCTCGAACGGCTGCGGGAATTGGGCTGCAATCTGGCCCAGGGGTACTACTTCCAACGCCCCTCCTCCGGAGACGCGGCCTCGGAATCCCTCGCCGCCCTCTTCGCCTGAAACACCCGGCGGGAAATCGCCCCCGCGGGAGAACCCATTGCCGTAGGCTACCCCAACCCCACTAACGACACCTTGGGGTAGATGGGTCGAAGTAGCAACGAAATGCCGAAACGGGCGTATCACCCGGCCCGGGTCTGACCTCACCCTCGGGCGAGGTCCGGGGCGCCAGTACGCCGACGCGGTCCACGGGTAGCCGGACGCTCGGAGGGTGATTTATCGCCGGCCTTTGGGGTCCGGTCGCTGCGCCGGTACCACCCGGGCGCGCAGCGCCCGCTCCCCTAGCTGGCGGCCTTTGCCACCTCGGGGAGGAGGTCGCGGAGGAAACGGCCCGTGTGCGACGCCTCGACGCGTGCGATCTCCTCGGGGGTGCCGGTCGCGACGATCTCGCCGCCCCCGTCCCCGCCCTCGGGCCCGAGGTCCACGACGTGGTCGGACGAGCGGATCACGTCGAGGTTGTGCTCGATGACGATCACGGTGTTCCCCGCATCCACCAACCTGTGCAGAATCTGCAACAGCTTCTCGACGTCGGCGAAGTGGAGGCCCGTCGTCGGCTCGTCGAGGATGTAGACGGTCTTGCCGGTCGCCCGCTTGCCGAGCTCGCTGGCGAGCTTGACCCGCTGGGCCTCGCCGCCGGAGAGCGTGGTCGCCGGCTGGCCGAGGCGGACGTAACCGAGGCCGACGTCGCGCAGGGTGTCCATCCGGCGCGCGATGGCGGGGACGGGCGCGAAGAACTCGCAAGCCTCGTCCACCGTCATGTCGAGGACGTCGGAGATCGACTTGCCCTTGTAGGTGACGCGCAGGGTCTCGGCGTTGTAGCGGCGGCCCTTGCAGACCTCGCAGGGGACGTAGACGTCCGGGAGGAAGTGCATCTCTATGCGGATCTGGCCGTCGCCCCGGCACGCCTCGCAGCGCCCGCCCTTGACGTTGAAGCTGAAGCGACCCGGCTTGTAACCCCGGATCTTCGCCTCCGGCGTCGCCGCGAAAAGCTGGCGGATGTGGTCGAAGACCTTGGTGTACGTCGCCGGGTTGGAGCGAGGGGTACGGCCGATCGGGCTCTGGTCTATGTCGATGACCTTGTCGACGCCCTCGGTGCCCTTGAGCCCCGCGTGGCGGCCGGGACGGTGCTTGCCGCGGCCCACGGCGTTCGCGAGCGCCTTGTACAGGATCTCGTTGACCAGCGTGCTCTTCCCCGAGCCCGATACCCCGGTAATGCTCGTGAGGATGCCCAGCGGGAACCTCACGTCCACGTCCTTGAGGTTGTTCTCCGTGGCCCCGAGGAGCGCTATCTCGCCGGTCGGCTCGCGCCGGTCCTCCCGCGGCTCGATGCGCCGGCGCCCCGAGAGAAACTGCCCCGTGATGGAGCGCTCCTCGCCCTCGATGTCCTCGACCGTCCCCTGGGCGATAATCTCGCCGCCGTGCACCCCGGCCCCAGGCCCCACGTCTATAAGGTGGTCGGCCGCCCGGATGGTCTCCTCGTCGTGCTCGACCACGAGGAGCGTGTTCCCGAGGTCCCTGAGCTTCTCGAGCGTCGCGAGAAGGCGCTGGTTGTCCCGCTGATGGAGGCCGATGGACGGCTCGTCCAGGACGTAAAGCACCCCGACGAGCCCGCTCCCGACCTGGCTCGCCAAGCGTATCCGCTGCGCCTCGCCGCCCGAGAGCGTCCCCGCCGAGCGGCTGAGGGTCAGGTAGCCCAGGCCCACGTCCACGAGGAAGCCCAGACGCTCCCGAATTTCCTTGACCACCCGCTCGGCGATAATCCACTCGCGCTGAGAGAACTCGACCTCCCCGAAGAAGCCCTGCGCGTCCGTGACGCTCATCGTCGTGAAGTCGTGGATGTTCTTGTCGCCGACGGTGACGGCGAGAGCCTCCGGCCTGAGCCTCGCGCCGTGGCACTTCGGACACGGGACGTGGCTCATGAACTCCTCGATCTTCTCGCGCTGGTACTCGGAGTCGGTCTCCGCGTAGCGCTTCTCGAGGTTGCCCACGACGCCGTCAAACTGGCTCATGTACTGTCGCTTGCGCCCGTAACGGTTGCGGTAGGAGACGTAGATCCTCTCGCCCGCGGTCCCGAACAGGATGGTCTTGCGGTGCTCCTCGGGGAGCTCGCACCAGCGCGCGTCGAGGTCTATGCCGTACTTCTCGGCGAGCCCCTGCAGCACGCTCGCGTGGTACTCCGTCTGGGAGTTGGCCCACGGCACGATCGCGCCGTCGTTTATGCTCAGATCCTCGTTCGGCACCACGAGGTCCGGGTCGATCTCCAGACGACTCCCGAGCCCATCGCAGCGCGGGCACGCCCCGTGCGGGCTGTTGAACGAGAACGTCCGCGGCTGTATCTCGGCGATGGAGGCGCCGCAGTTTGTGCACGTGAAGTTCTCCGAGAAGAGCATCGACTCGCCCGAACCGCCCTTCTCCACGGTCTCGACGAGCACCAGGCCATCGGCGAGGCCGAGCGCCGTCTCGATGGAGTCGGTGAGCCTGCGCTCGATCCCCTCGCGCACCACGAGCCGGTCGACGACCACCTCGATGTCGTGCTTTTTGTTTTTGTCCAGGTCGAGGTCGACCGGCAGCTCGTAGAGCTCGCCGTCGACGCGCACCCGCGCGTAGCCCGCCTCGGCGAACTCCTTGAACATCTTCCCGTGCTCGCCCTTGCGTCCGCGCACCACGGGCGCGAGGACCATGAAACGCGTTTTCTCCGGGAGCGCCAGGACCTTCTCGACCATCTGCTGCGGGGTCGAGGAGGCGACCGGGAAGCCGCAGACGTGGCAGTGGGGCCGCCCGGCCCGGGCGTAGAGGAGGCGGAGATAGTCGTAGATCTCGGTAACCGTGGCGACCGTCGAGCGCGGGTTGTTGCTCGTAGTCTTCTGGTCGATCGAAACCGCCGGCGAGAGCCCGTCGATGTGGTCGACGTCGGGCTTGTCCATCTGCCCCAGAAACTGGCGGGCGTAGGCCGAGAGGCTCTCGACGTAGCGCCGCTGGCCTTCGGCGTAGATCGTGTCGAAGGCGAGGGACGACTTCCCGCTCCCGGAGAGCCCCGTCACGACGACCATCACGTCGCGCGGCATGCTCACCGTCACGTCCTTCAAGTTGTGCTCTCGCGCCCCGCGGACGACGATCTCGTTCTCGGCGATCTCCCGCTGCCCCTTCTTAGTCCTGCTGCGTCTGCCCGGCAAAAGTATACGGCCCCCGCTCGGGAGGCCAAGTACGAAAAAGTATGATCGGATTTTACCATCCGTCCGTCGCTCGTTTATAGTGAATGCGCCCCCTACCCCGGGGCTTCCGTGGCCGGAGCCGTCTGGAGGAAGATGACCCTCGAAGAGTTTTTCGCCACCCTCGTAGGCGAATTGAAGGGGCGCCGCGTCGCGCAAGGGGACCCCGCCAGGACGGTCCGCGGCATCACCCTGGAGGACGACACCGAGGGCTGGCTCGGCACGGACGAGGTCGTCGTCACCGCCCGCGACACCCTAGACGAGGGCTTCCTGGACGACATACTGGGGAGAGGCGCCCCGGCCGTGGTGTGGCGCGCCAAGGCGGAGCCCACGGAGGAGACCGTCGCCAGGGTCGAGGGCAAGGGAGTCGGGCTCGCGATACTCCCCCAGGGGGTTCCGCTGCGCCGGGTGCTCTCGCTGGTAGCGCAAGAATCGAAGGCCGTCTCGACCGACGGAAGCACCGGCGACGGGCTCCTGCGCTACTCCCACGGCGCGGCGCGCGCCCTGCTGGAGGCCTCGGGCGGCGCATCCTCGGTACGGGGGCTCACGGAGAGGCTCGCGGGCCTCCTCGGGCGCCCCGTGGTGATCGAAGACCCCGTCGGGCGCCTGCTGGCAGAAGCCGCCCCGTCCGGCGAGACCGGTGGCGCGACCCCTTCCCTCCACGACTTTCTGGAGGAACAAGGGCTCAGGGCCTCCCGGGGCTCTGGCGTCGACGAGACCCGCCGCGAGCGCCGGGACCGCTACGCGCGCCTCCCGGGGGGCTTCCTCTCGGTCCCCGTGGAGCGGTGGCGGGTCGGCGACAGGGAGCTTTTCTGGACGCCCGTGGGCTCCGGGGCGCCGGCGGGCTACCTGTGGATGGACCTGGACGGCGGCCCCCTGCGGCCGCAGGACATCGTGGTCTTGTACTGGTCCGTGCGCGCCCTGGAGGCGGAGCTCGGCAAGGAGCGCGTTCGCCTGGAGACCGAGCTCGGCGTCCGCGGGGACTTCGTGGACGACGTGATCTCCGGCCACCACGGGAACCTGGACCTCCTCCTGCAGAGGGCGCTCTACCTCGGCGCGGACCTCGCCAACGGCGCGGTGGCGGTCGTGGTGGACATAGACGACTTCGCGGGGTACCTGGGGCGGCGGCGGTTGAAGGAGCCGGCGATCCAGGAGCTAAAAAGGCGCCTGGCCGACGCGGTGCGCCTCCAGGCCCGCGACCTCTTCTCGAACTTCCTGATCGGGCCGCGCTCGGACAACATTATCCTCTTCGTTGGACCCTCGGAAGGGGCCCCCCCGGCGGAGCTACCGGACATGGCCCTCGACCTCGCGGCTCGCGTGCAGCGCTATGTCAAGGGGCTCCTTCCGGACCTGACGGTCTCCGTCGGGATCGGGCGATTCAAGGGGGACCCGTCCGCCCTCTCGGACGCCTACTCCGAGGCGGAGGTCGCGCTGGAGATAGGGCACAGGATCCAGGGTCCCTCCTCCGTCTCGACCTTCGAGCAGACCGGCACCTACAAGCTGCTCTTCCGCGTCCTGCAGGAAGAGCCCGAGGAGCTCGAGACGTTCTACGCAGAGACCCTGGAGCCCGTGGTCCGCTACGACACCCGCTACGGCACCGAGCTCGTCCACACCCTTACGACCTACCTCGGCAACGACGCCTCGACGGCCCGGACCGCCTCCGAACTCTTCGCCCACCGCCACACCATCCGCTACCGCCTCGACCGCGTCCGGGAGCTCACCCGCCTCGACGTGGACAAGAGCGAGGACCGCGAGCGCCTGACCCTCGGCATAAAGTCGATGCAGCTTCTCGGCCGCATCCCGGAAAAACCCTCCAGCTTCAACGACCGCTAAAACCCGACCTCGGTAACCTTCCGCCGGTACAACACCGCGGCCTGCGCTACCACCCGCGCTCGTACACGGGACCGCAAGTCTCGCAAGGAGGAAACCCACGGTCTTTCTCGGCGGAGCTCCGCGCCTCAGGAGAAATGCCTCCGGGGAAGCTTCGGGCTAAAGAACCCCAAAAGAAGAAGGCAATAATTCCGAGGAGACGCCGCACGTGGAGGCCCTTCTCCGAGGGGCTCGTGACCGGCGACGTCGGGGCAGTGGCATGGGGATCCTCGGTTTACCCGTTGCCTACCCCGTCGAGTTCGCCGGCGTAGACGTATCGTCCGCCCATACGAAGATGGAAGAATTCGGCCTTAAGCCGTCGGGAGACGGACGCGGCGGTCTTCGGGCGCGAAGCGGAAGGAAGGCACCCCAACGTCCGGCGCGCCGCGCGGCTGTACAAGCAGGCCAACTCTTTCCCGACCCATCTTTGGACAGCGGGCCAAAGACCACCTCCGGGGGCGGACCTAGACTGCGTGCATTGCGTTTGTACCCTGTTAAAAGGAGGGAACCCGTGCGGAGGTTTGTTTTACTAACGATGGCGGTTCTGATGCTCGTGGCAGCGGTGCCCGGGCTGGCGCTAGCACAGGAAGAGGCGCCTCCGACCGTCGAGGAGATGGTGCTCGCGGTAGACACCCTGTGGGTGGTCGTCGCGGCGATGCTCGTCATCTTCATGCAGGCGGGCTTCGCGATGCTCGAGGTCGGCTTCTCGCGCATGAAGAACGTCGGAAGCGTCGTCGCCAAGATCCTGGCGATGATGGGCATCGGCATCGTGATGTTCTGGGCGGTCGGCTTCGGCCTCACCTTCTCCGACGGCGGCGCCCTCAACCCCTTTATAGGCCTCGGGGGCTTCTTCCTGACCGGTGACGCCGAGACGTACGCGGGACTCTCGTGGACGGCGGTGCCGGTCTCCGCCAAGTTCCTGTTCCAGGTAGCCTTCGCGCTCGTCTCGCTGGCCATCGTCTGGGGGACGATGCTCGAGCGGACCAAGTTCGCGGTTTATTGCATCTTCGCCGTGGTCTTCGCGGGGATGGTCTACCCGATCGTGGGGCACTGGATCTGGGGCGGCGGCTGGCTCGCGGGCTTCGGCATGCAGGACTTCGCGGGCTCCACGGTCGTCCACCTCTCGGGCGCCATGGCCGCACTCGCCGGTACCCTCCTCCTCGGTCCCAGGATCGGCAAGTACGACGACGAGGGTCGTCCGCAGACCATCTCGGGCCACAACATGCCGCTCGCGGTCCTCGGCGTCATCATCCTCTGGATCGGCTGGTTCGGCTTCAACCCCGGCTCCACCATGGCCGCCGTCGGCGCCTCCTTCGCGGACATCGCCCTGACGACCAACCTCGCGGCCGGGGCCGGCGTGCTCGGGGCCATGTTTATGAGCTACGCTTACCGCCGCCACATCGACGTCGGGATGGCGGGCAACGGCGCCATCGCCGCCCTCGTCGCCATCACCGCCGCCTGCGCCTTTGTCGACCCGTGGGCCTCGATCGTCATAGGCTTTATCGCGGGCGTCATCATGTACTCCGTCCTCGTCTTCGTGGACAGCATCGGCGTCGACGATCCCCTAGGCGCCATCGCGGCGCACGGCATGGGCGGCATCTGGGGCACCCTCTCGACCGGCCTCTTCGCCACCCCCGCCCTTGTCGAGGCCACCGGCGTCGGCAACCCCGGCCTGTTCTACGGCGGCGGCTTCGCCCAGCTCGGCGTGCAGGCCCTCGGCATCGTCGTCTGCGGCGGCTTCGTCTTCCTCGTCTCCTACGGCGTCTTCGCCGCCCTCAAGGCGACCATCGGCCTCCGCGTCAAGCCCGAGCACGAACTCGACGGCCTCGACATCTCCGAGCACGGCGTCTACGGCTACTCCGAGCAGCTCGTCGCCACCGACTACCAGAACGGAAGCGCCAGCAACGGCATCGCCAGCCCGGTGGACGGCAGAACCGTCGGGGGCACAGCCTAAAGGGATAGGCTCGTCCGGCGGGGCTCTTCCCCGCCGGGCCCCGTCCGAAACCCCGGGAACACTCCGGGGTTTCGGACGTTTCGTACGGTGCAGATCACGAGACCCTTACAGAAAGCGGGCATGGAGCACAACAGACCCTTAGCGCAAGGCGCCGGGACCAACGTCGTGGTCAACGTCTATCCCGACCGGGTGGAGCTCGTCTCCGGATGGCAGGGCCAGAACGTGGTAGCGGTGGGGCTCAGGCAGGTGGTCGACGCGACGGTGCGCGGCGTCATCAACGCCACCCTGATCATCGAGACGAACGACGGCCGCCGCATGGACGTCGAACGCATGGCCCTCCCCGACGCTCGTCAGGTAAAGGAGGCCATCGAACGGCAGAAGAAGACCGCGGGCCTCTACGAGTAGCCGGCCGGATGCCTCCCCAAACATTGCTTCCATTGTCTCCTAGAATGTCGCGATGGACGAACACGGGGGAGCTCCGCAGGAGCTGAGATGGCGCGGGGCTTAGCAGCCAGTGGCGCCGACCCTTTGAACCTGATCCGGTCAGCACCGGCGGAGGGAGAGAGCATGAGCATCCTTGAGGGCAAGGTCGCGCTCGTCACCGGCGCGAGCCGGGGGGTTGGCGCGGCGGTGGCGGAATCTCTGGCGGGCGAAGGCGCCGCAGTGGTCGTGAACTACCTGAAGAACGAGGCGTTCGCCGGTGAGGTCGTGGACAGGATACGGTCGAGGGGCGGAGACGCCTTCGCGTACGGTGCCGACGTCACCGACGCCTCGTCGGTGCGCGAGATGGTCCAGGCAACCGCCGAGACCCTGGGTTCGGTGAACATCCTCATCAACAACGCCCTCCCAGACTACAAGTTCGATCCCGTCGGGCGCAAGGACTTCGCGAGCATCCGGTGGGAGGACTACCTCCAGCAGCTCGGGGCGCTCGAAGGGGCCCTCCACTGCTCGCAGGCCGTGGTTCCGGGGATGATCGAGGGGGGCGGCGGCAGAATCGTCAGCATCCTCACCAACCTGATAAACAACCCGGTCGTCGCCTACCACGATTACACCACCGCCAAGAGCGCCTTCCTGGGCTTCTCCCGCAACTTGGCCTCCGAGCTGGGACCGAGCAACATAACGGTCAACATGATAGCCGGTGGCCTCATCGACGAGACCGACGCCAGCGCTCCGACCACCGAAGAGGTACGCAATATCGTTGCGGCCTCCACTCCCCTGCGCCGGCTCGGCAAGCCGGAGGACATCGGTCGCGCCGTCCTCATGTTCGCCTCGCCCTGGTCGGGCTTCGTCACCGGCCAGTACATCACCTGCGACGGCGGCCTGGTGATGCCGTGATGGACGCTTGGCCAGAAGCCCGAGCCTCGAACCCGGAGCTGCAGCAATCCGTGTCGCCTGGAAGAAGATGGGGGGAGTTCGCGCCGAGGGAGAAAAATGGCGTCTACGGCTCGATCTTCGGCCGCCGCGACGTCCGTTCCTTTCTCCCCGACCCGATCCCCGGGGATGTCCTCGTCCGTATCCTCACCGCCGCCCACCACGCCCCCTCGGTCGGCTTCATGCAGCCCTGGGATTTCGTCCTCGTCCGAGACCTGGACACCCGTAAGCGCGTCCGAGAGCTCTCAGACAAGGAGCGTCGGGCGGCGGCCGTCTTCTTCGAAGAGCCCCGTCGCGACAAGTACCTGTCGATGAAACTGGAAGGCATCCTCGACGCCCCACTGAACCTCTGCGTCACCTGCGAACCTACCCGGGGAGGCCCGCAGGTCCTGGGGCGCAACAGCATCCCGGAGACCGACGTCTACAGCACATGCCTGGCGGTCCAGAATCTCTGGCTCGCCGCTCGCGCCGAGGGGGTCGGGGTGGGGTGGGTTAGCATCCTGCGCAACGCCGAGCTGCGCGAGATCCTGAGGGTGCCGCCACACGTAATTCCCGTGGCCTACCTTTGCCTCGGCTACCCTAAAGGGGGGTTCCCCAACGAGCCCCTCCTCCAGAGCGCCGGCTGGCGCGATCGGCTGCCCCTGGGCTCGCTAGTGCATTACGAACGGTGGGATCGGCGTGAGCACCCGGGGTGGAAGGGGTTCGACGGAGCCCTCGGAGGTTAGACGAGGTCCCGGCGGCTCTTGAGGCCCATCTTCCTCAAGATGCTGGAGACGTGGTTTTTGGCGGTGTAGAGGCTTATGTAGAGCTCGGAGGAGATCTCGGCGTTCGTGTAGCGCCTGATCATGAGCGCCAGGACCTCCCGCTCCTTCGGGGTGAGCCGGGCCTCTTCGGCCGCACCGGTGACGCGCCGCCTGGCCTCTTCGTTCGCGGTGGAGAGCAGCCAGACCTTCTCGCCGTCCTCCACCCGCCTGAGGGCCTCGGGGAGCTCGGGTCCGCCTATCCCCTTGTGCAGGTAGCCGTCGGCCCCGGCGAGGACGGCCGCCGCAACGTCCTCGGCCCCGGTGTGGGCGGTGAAAAGGACGACGAACGGGGACCGGGACCTGCCCTTGATCTCCCTGCAAGCCTCGATGCCCGAGTCTTCCCCTTCGAGCCTGAGGTCGAGCAGGACCAGGTCGGGACGGAGCTCGTCTGCCAGCCGGACGGCCTCCCTGGCGGACTGAGCCTCCCCCACCACCTCTATACCCTCGGCGGAATCCAACAGGTACTTCACGCCATAGCGCATTGCCGGGTGGTCGTCCACCAGTAGGACCTTCATCCGGGGAACCTCAGCTCGATCACCGTTCCCGCGCCGGGGGCGGAGGAGACCCCGAGCTCGGCTCCGGCCTCCTCGGCGCGGGAGCGCATGGAGTGGAGACCGTAGCCGTCCCCCTCCGCCGCCGGAGCGAAGCCGCGCCCGTCGTCGCGCAGCGCGAGCACGAAGGCGCCTTCCTCGCGGCGCGTCTCCAGCCGAAGGTTGCGGGCTCCGGAGTGCTTGGCCGCGTTCCACGCGGCCTCGACGAAGACGCGGTGCGCCACGCGAAGCTCCTCCGGCGAGAGCTCGGCGAGGGGGGCGGCGAGATCCTGGTGCGTCTCCATGCCGAAGCGCTCCCCGAACTGGCGCAGCTTCTCCCTGAAAAAGGCCGCGGGGTCCCCTGCGTGCCCCGAGAGGAGCCTCAACTCGTCCATCGGCTTGGAGAGCTCGTGCCCCGTCTCGCGGGAGGTCTCCAGGGCCTTGCCGAGAAGGTCGCGGACGGCCGCCCCGTCGCCGTTCTTCTCGGCGAGGGTCGCGGCCTCGATCATGAGCGAGGTGCCGTGGACGCCCTGCTTGACGGTGTCGTGTAGCTCGCGCATGATGCGCCCCCCCTCGGCTTGACGCGCCAGCGCCTCCTGCCGCCCCGCCTGGCGGCGCATGGCGCGGTTGATCTCGAACATCCTCCCACACATCAAGACCGCGAGCACGACGCCCCCGAGCAATGCGTACGGCGGCAGAAGCCCGACACCGACGGCCCCCCACAGCAGCAAAACCCCGTACTGCAGGAGAGGCGAGAGCGGTCCGAACCAGAACAAGGCGATCCCATAACCGCCGACGTGCTCGGCCCGATTCACCTTCTCCCCGCTCCACCGGAGGGCCGCGAAGGCAAGTACCATCACGCCCCCCGACCAGAGCACCTCGGCGACCCCAAGCTCGTACATCCCCCGTACCCGCGTCCACAGGTACGCCCCGTTCGCCAGGAACAGCAGCAGCAGCCCGCCGGCCATGACGACCACGAAAGGGGGCCTCCTCACGGACAGGAGCGCGGCGAGCCCCAGAAACAGGAGCCCGAGATCTAAGACCGGCCGGGCCAGGCGCGCCAGTATCGCCAGCTCGTCGAGCCCCGCCCCCGAGCCGAGGACGAAGTACCACACAAGCAGTCCTGAGGTCAGCATCACGGCGACGGTGTCGAGCACGGCGACCGAGACCATCTCCTTGCGCAGCGTGCTCATGAGCCACAGGAGAACCACGAAGAAGAGCGCGTAGGAGAACGCGTGCGCCACGACCTGAAACGCCTCCGCCAGCCCAAACCCAAACGCCCTCGTCCCCACCCATACAACGTCTGCCAGAAGCCGCAGCGCCACCGCGAAGCCAAACAGCAGCCAGGGCCGCTTCTCGGTCCCGCCACCGCGCGAGAGAGCCAGGTAGAGCACCACCCCTGCCAACACCTCGGCGGTCCAAGATGCACACAGGATGGCGACGAAGCGCGAGTCGGTCCCTCGCGCAGAGAGCACGGCCACGAGCGTCGGCAGAGACCAGGCCAGGAGCGCGAGCACCAACCAACGCTCCCTCAAAGGGTTTCGAATCCCTTTCGTGCTCGCCGAACCGTCGGCCAGACCGATCCCTTCTCCCATAGCCCATCCTAGCATGCCCGTCGGAGCCCCCTCACCGGGGCGGGAGCCGGCCGAAGGCATCGACGAGGACGTGGACGCGGGCGGCGTCGAACGGGCGGAGTAAAAACTACACAGGGACCAAGGGCTAACGGCCCCCGGTCCCAGGATGCTATTAAGAGGCGACCTCCTGGAGTTGTCGCTCGAGGTCTTTGATCTCATCGCGGAGCTTCGCGGCGTACTCGAACTTGAGGTCCTCGGCGGCCTGCATCATCTCGGCCTCGAGGTCGGCGATAAGGGTGCGGAGCTCTCCTGGGTCGCGCGGGGCCTCGCGGGCGGCGCCTTTCTTGCGGTCGGCCTTGTAGAGGCCCCTCGCTTCGGCGGCGATAAGGATGTCCGAGACGCCCTTGCTTATCGTCCTCGGCTCGATGCCGTTGCGCTCGTTGTAGGCTACCTGGATCTCCCGGCGGCGTTCCGTCTCCCCGATGGCCGCCTTCATGGAGTCCGTCATCCTGTCGGCGTACATGATGACCCGGCCCTTCACGTTGCGGGCGGCGCGGCCGATGGTCTGGATCAGGGCGCGCTCCCCGCGCAGGAAGCCCTCCTTGTCGGCGTCGAGGATCGCGACGAGGGTGACCTCGGGCAGGTCGAGCCCCTCACGGAGCAGGTTGATGCCGACGAGCACGTCGAACTCACCCGTCCGCAGGCCCCGGATAATCTGGATCCGATCCAACGTCTCTATGTTGGCGTGCATGTAGCGCGCCTTTACGTTGTGCTCCAGAAGGTAGTCCGTAAGGTCCTCGGCCATCTTGATGGTCAGCGTCGTGATCAGGACCCGCTCGCCGTGCTCGACGCGAACCGCGACCTCGTTGAGGAGGTCGTCGATCTGGTTCTTTGTCGGCCGGACCTCGACCTCCGGATCCACGAGCCCGGTCGGGCGGATAATCTGCTCGACGATCTGCTCGGAGTGCTCGAGCTCCCACGGCCCCGGGGTCGCCGAGACGCAAACCATCTGGTTTGTCTTGAGCAGGAACTCCTCGAACTTGAGCGGCCGGTTGTCCAGAGCCGAGGGCAGCCTGAAGCCGAAGTCCACGAGCGTCGTCTTGCGGCTCCGGTCGCCCTTGTACATCCCGCCGATCTGCGAGAGTGTGATGTGCGACTCGTCCACGAACGTCACGTAGTCGTCCGGAAAGTAGTCCAGCAGCGTGAACGGCGTCGAGCCCGGCGGCCGACCGTCCATGTGCCGCGAGTAGTTCTCGATCCCGGAGGTGTATCCGAGCTCCCGGATCATCTCCAGATCGTAGAGCGTGCGCTGCCTGAGACGATACGCCTCCAGGACCTTGCCCTCACGCTCCAGCTCCGCGTACCGCTCGTCGAGCTCCGCTTCGATGTTCTGGATCGCGACCTGCAGTCGATCCTCGTTCGTCACGAAGTGGCTCGCGGGATAAATCGCGAGCACTTTCTCCTCCCTCAAGACCTCGCCGGTCAGCGGGTCGACCTCGGAGATCCCCTCGACCTCGTCCCCGAAGAACGAGACCCGGTAGACCGTATCCTGGTACGCCGGATGCACCTCCAGCACGTCACCGCGCACCCGGAAGGTGCCGCGCGCGAGCTGGTAGTCGTTTCTGGTGTACTGGATCTTGACGAGCCCCCTTAAGACGTCGTCCAGGTCGTACAATCCGCCCTCCTCGAGGAGCACCATCTTGTCCCGGTACTCCTCCGGGGAACCGAGGCCGTAGATCGCCGAGACGCTCGCCACCACGATAACGTCGCGCCGCGTGAACAGGCTGCTCGTCGTCGAGTGCCTGAGGCGGTCGATGTCCTCGTTGATCTGGGCGTCCTTCTCGATAAAGGTATCCGTGCGGGGTACGTATGCCTCGGGCTGGTAGTAGTCGTAGTACGAGACGAAGTACTCGACGGCGTTGTTCGGGAAGAACTCGGCGAACTCGTTGGCGAGCTGCGCCGCGAGGGTCTTGTTGTGCGCGATGATGAGCGCCGGCCGTCCGATCTGCTCGATGGTCTTCGCCATCGTGTAGGTCTTGCCGCTCCCCGTGACCCCGAGCAGCGTCTGGGCCTTCATCCCGGCATCCAGACCGGAGGAGAGCTGCTCTATAGCCCTGGGCTGGTCGCCGGTCGGCATGTACTCACTGTTTACCTTGAAGTTATTCTGCGTCGAGTTCTCCACGCGTAAACACCTGTGCCCTCTCCGGATACCTCGCCCACGAAGGAGAGATCTTCCTCCCTCACCGTTCGAGTATACGACAGAGTCGGCGGCTTTCACCGATCAAAAGCCACCCGACCCCCACGCGAAAAGCATGCCTACAAACCTCCAAATGTCCGACCGGCGCCACCCCAGACAAGCGGGATGGTGCCTCTCCCGAGGGCAGTAGGCAAAGCGTCAACATGCTTCAGAACGGTTATGCGGCCTGGTTCGCGGGGGCGACGCCGTAGACGCGAACCGCGGCTATGAACGTCGGCTGAACCTCGTGGCCCGGAGACGTTGCGGGTCGCCGGCCACGTGCCCTTCCGCTGCCCGACGTGCGGTCTTGCATCCCCCATCGTAGAGCTTACACCAGGGTGCGACCACCCAGCTACGGACAGGCGCGTTACCCGGTCAGGTCGGGTCCGTAAAGCTCCGCATACGCATTCCGGGCCTCCGACACGCTCGTAACGTATTCGCGGGTCTCCTGGAACGGTATCTCCTCGGGGATCGAGCGTCCCTCGGCCAGCCACGAATCCACCTGGCCCTCGCCGGAGTTGTACGCCGCGAGCGCCAGCGTCTCGTCCCCGTCGTACCGGCCCCGAAGATAGTTCAGGTACCAGGCACCCATCCGGACGTTCGTCGCGGGCTCCCTGTGGTCGCCGGTTATGCCGCTTCGCGAGGAGATGAACGCGGCCGTATCGGGCAGCACCTGCATGAGCCCGTAGGCCCCCTGCGAGGACTGGGCGTCGGGATCGTAGCGGCTCTCGACGTAGACCACGCCGGCCACCAACGTCGGCTCCAGGCCCTGCTCCGCCGCCGCCGCGCGTATCTCTTCTTCGTATCTCAGTGGATGCAAGGCCTTCTGCACGACACCGGGTGCCCGCAGAAGGAGCGGCAGCGCGAGAAGCAAGATGGAGAGGAGGATCAACCACGGGACCACGCGACGGCGGCGCTCGCGCGAGCGCCCATAGTACCGTTTACCCTTCTTCGCCCTCGTGCCCGTGCCGACCACTCCCACCCCGAACCCTCTCGAAGAGCCCCTCCGCTTGCCCCCTGAGTTTACCGAGGTCGCCATCGTTTTCCACCACCACGTCGGCCCGACGGGCCTTCTCCTCCTGCGGAAGCTGGCGGGCCTCGATCGCCCGGCGCTGATCCTCGCCCATCCCGCGCTCCGCCGCCCACGTCTTCCGTCGCTCCTCCGGCGCCGTAACCGCGACGGTGAGGTCGAACTGCCCGCTCCGCTCCCCCTCGAAGAGGAGCGGTATCTCGGCGACAAAGACCTCCGCGCCCGATAGGGCGACCCTTCGGTCCGTCTCCTCGCGCACCAACGGGTGCAGGATGTCCTCCAGGTCCTTGAGGGCCTCCGGGTCGCCGAAGACCACCCGGGCGAGCGCCCGCCGGTCGATGCCGCCGTCCCCG
The DNA here is from genome assembly GCA_016781775.1 of Rubrobacter sp. Classification (GTDB taxonomy): domain Bacteria; phylum Actinomycetota; class Rubrobacteria; order Rubrobacterales; family Rubrobacteraceae; genus Rubrobacter_F. The sequence continues at coordinate 29,694 of JADDPR010000238.1, forward strand.
CCCCTCACCCCCTCGCCGAAACGCTCAGAGATCCTCCCGATCGTCTTCTCGTCGCCGGCGAGCAATTCGTGTACGAGCCCGTCGGCCGAGACGGTCTCGGCGCCGAGCTCACCAAGGATTCGGACGAAGGTGCTCTTGCCACAGGCGAGGGGGCCGGTGACCGCGATGGTCACCGGCCCCCTCTTGGGCTCGCTATTCGTAGGGGCCGAAGCTACTCACGATCCCCGAGGTCGAGGTCGGAGAGCTTGTCGAAGGCGCCGGTCCTGAGGCCGTCGCCGACCCGGTCCTGCCTGTCGCGCCCGCCCCGGTCGCGGTCGCCACGGCCGCCGCCACGGTCGCCGCGCGGCTCGAAGTCGCGGCGGAAGCGGTCCTCGCGGCGCGGACGCTCGGGACGGTCGCCCCCACCGCTCTCCTCGCCCCGGTCGGCACGCTCCGGACGATCGGCACGCTCCTCGCGCTCCTCCTTCTTCGGACGGAGGGAGAGGGAGAGGCGGCGCCGCTTCGCATCCACGTCGATGATGCGGGCGTCCACCTCGTCGCCGCTACGTACGATCTCGTCCGGCGTCTCCACGTGGTGCTCGGCGAGCTCGGAGATGTGGATGAGGCCCTCGACACCCTCGGCGACCTCGACGAACGCGCCGAAGGAGACGAGCTTGGTGACGCGGCCCTGGATCTGCTCGCCGACGTTGACCCGCTCGACGATCTCCTGCCACGGGTCCTTGCGGGTCTGCTTGAGGCCCAGAGAGATCCTCTCGCGGTCACGGTCGACTTCCAGGACCTTGACCTTGACCTTCTCGCCGACCTCGACGACCTCGCTCGGATGGTCCACGTGGTTCCAGGAGAGCTCGGAGATGTGTATGAGGCCGTCGATCCCCTCGAGGTCGACGAACGCGCCGAAGTCCACGAGGTTGGAGACGACACCCTCGATGGTGTCCCCTTCCTGGAGCTCCGTGAGGATGCGGTGACGCTCCTCCTTGCGCTCCTCCTCGAGGACCGCCCTGCGGCTCAACACCACGTTGTTGCGGCTCCGGTTAAGCTCGATGACCTTGCACTCGAGCTTCTGGCCGAGGAAGGCGTCCAGGTTGCGCACCCGGCGGATGTCCACGAGGCTCGCCGGGAGGAAGCCGCGAAGGCCGATGTCCAGGATCAGACCGCCCTTCACCACCTCGATGACCGGGCCCTCGACGGTGCGCTGCTCGGAGTGGGCCTCCTCGATGCGCTTCCACGCCTTCTCGAAGGCGGCCCGCTTGGCCGAGAGGATCAGACGCCCGTCGGCGTCCTCCTTCTGCAGGACCAGCGCCTCGACGTGCTGCCCGAGCTCCACGATGTCGTGAGGGTCGGCGCCCTTACGGATGGAGAGCTCGTTGGACGGTATGAGGCCCTCGGACTTGTAGCCGATATCCACGAGGACTTCGTCCTTGTCGATACGCACGACGTCGCCTTCGACGATGTCGCCGTCCTTGAAGTCGATGAGTACTGCCTCGTCAACGGGAACGATCTCCCCGTTCTCTTCTTTGAAGAAGTCCCTCATCGTCAGCGTGCGGGACAAGTTCTCGGTGGTATTAGCCATGTAGCAGTTGCTTTCCTTCTCTTTGTTTGCAAATTTCATTATACAGGATGCGGGAGGGGTCGATTCTCCCACGAATGCCTCGTATTACATCACGCTCACCCCGCGGACCACGGCTCTACCCGGCCCCACCGATCCCCGACCTTCACCTCGACCTCGAGCGGCGGGTGCAGATCGTACGCGGCGACCATACTCTCGGCGGCGAGACGGGCAACCTCGTCCACCCTATCCTCGTCTACGTCGAAGACGAGCTCGTCGTGGACCTGCATGAGCATGTCCGCGCCCAGGGCACGCAGCCTCGGCTGAAGGTCGATCATCGCGACCTTGATGATGTCGGCCGCCGTCCCCTGCACCCGCGCGTTGAACGCGACCCGCTCCCCGAGTTTGCGGACGTTCTTGTTGGGGTTCTTGAGCTCCGGCACGTACCTCCTGCGCCCGAAGAGCGTCGTCGAGTACCCCGTCTCCTCCGCCTCGGCGATGGTGCCCTCCATAAACTGCGTGACCCTCGGGTAGCGCTCGAGGTAGCGCTTGATGTACCGCTCGGCCTCCGCCGGGTGGACGTTCCCGAGCCGTGAGGCGAGCCCGAAGCCCGAGATCCCGTACAAAATCCCGAAGTTGACCATCTTCGCCCTACGCCTGAGCTCCGGCGTCACGCTCTCGAGGCGCACGTCGAAGACCTCGGAGGCGGTGCGGGTATGGACGTCCTCCCCGGTCGTGAACGACTGGACGAGCGCCGGCTCCCCGGTCATGTGCGCGAGGATCCTCAGCTCGATCTGTGAGTAGTCCGCGACGACGAGCCTGCGGCCGGAGGACGACGTAAACGCATCCCGGATGCGGGCGCCGAGCTCCGTCCGGATGGGGATGTTCTGGAGGTTCGGCGAGTCGCTGGAGATGCGCCCGGTCGCGGTGGTGGTCTGGTTGAGGCGCGTGTGGATGCGACCGTCCTCCCGGATAAGCCCGACTAGACCGTCGATGTACGTACCCTGGAGCTTCGCGAGCTCGCGGTAGGTGACTATCTTCTCCGCGATCGTGAAGCCCTGGGTCGCGAGCTGCTGCAAGACCTTCGCGTCGGTCGAGTATCCGGTCTTCGTCTTGCGGGTCGGCGGGATGCTCATCTCCTCGAAGAGGACCTCCCCGAGCTGCTTTGGGGAGCCGATGTTGAACGGGTGGCCGACCTCCTCGAAGATCTCGGCCTGAAGGCTCTCGATCCTGCCTTCTATCTCCTCCCCTACCTCCTTCAGGGTCGAGACGTCGACGGGCATCCCGATCTCCTCCATCTCACCGAGAACGTCCGCGAGCGGCAGCTCCACGTCGTAGTAGAGCTGCGCCAGGCCCATCTCCCTGAGCTCCTCGTCGAGCCTCGGCGAGAGGGCGCGTATCTGCGCCGCACGCCGCGCGGCCTCGCGCACCCCGAGGTCTTCGTGCTCGACGTCGACCTCCGCGAGGCCCCGAGGACCGGCGAGGGAATCGATGTCGTAGCTCCCGAGGCCCGGCTTCACGAGGTAGCCGGCGAGGTACGTGTCGAAGGCCGCCCCCCTTATACCGAGCCCCTTGGCGTCGTGCACCTTCAAGGTCCCCTCGGGTACGCCGTCCACGAGGTATACCTCGTCGTCCTCCACCGCAACGCACCAGCGCCCGTCGCCCACCGGCGCGGCCGCTGCTGGCTCGAAGGAGAGCTCCGCAGGTTCTTCCGTGACGCGGACCTCCAGCCTCTCGGGTACGGGCATCTCCTCGCCGCCGGCGACCGGGAGGCCGGCGAGACGGGGTTCGAGGCTCCGGAACTCGTAGCGGCGGAAGACGTCGCGAACTTCGGGCTTGACCCCCTCGAAGCGCAGGGTATCGGCGTCGAACTCGGCGGGCGCGTCGAAGCGCATCCTGGCGAGCGAGAGCGAGATGAAGGCGAGGTCGCGCCCTTCTTCCAGCTTGCCGCGCGTCCCCTTGGCCTTCACGCCGTCCAGGTTCTCGTAGAGGTTCTCGACCGTCCCGAAAAGCTGGAGAAGGTTCGCGGCCCCCTTCGGCCCGATCCCCTTCACGCCGGGGATGTTGTCCGACGGGTCCCCGACGAGGGCCTTGTAGTCCGGGATCTGCTCCGGCTTCACCCCGTACTCCTCGACGACCTCGTCGTAGCCGTACTCCTTCGTCTCGGAGACACCGCGGGTCGTGCGCATAACCTTCACCTTGCCGTCGACGAGCTGCATGGCATCCTGGTCGCCGGTCACGATAAGGAGCTTCTCGACCTCGTCGGGGACGCGTTTGGAGAGGGTCGCGAGGACGTCGTCGGCCTCGAACCCCTCGGCGCGTATCGCCGGGATGTTCATCGCCGCGAGGATCTCGTCGAGGTGCGTCAACTGGACCTTGAGCTCCTCGGGCATCGACGAGCGCTGCGCCTTGTACTCGGGGTAGACCTCGAGCCTGAAAGTAGGCTTACCGCTATCCCACACGACGCCGAGGCCGGTATCCTCATCTTCGCCCAGGATCTTCAAGATCATGCTCGTGAAGCCATACAGGGCGTTCGCCGGGAGGCCGGAGGAGGTGGTTATGCTCTGCGGCAAGGCGTAGAACGCCCTGTAGAGCAAGGAAAACCCGTCGATGAGATAGACACGCACTTCGCAAGATTATACCTCAGGTCCGGCACGACGCGGAGGCACGCTTCTTCCCTCCATCTGGCCGAAAATAGTCCTGCTCTCCCAACCGCCCGACCCGCTACCACGGACGGCAACCTCCCCAAAACCCGATCCGAGACCTGTACCCAAACCTTGCCACAAACGGTTATCGAAACGTGCCGAACAATTTGCGTTACGGGCGAGGGAAAGCACCGATGGAGACGCGCCCTGGTCACACCGGAAGGAGCCGGCGACTCCTCGTATTCGCGAACGCTCCGAGTTGCCGATGCCTCGACCGCGTTGGGGTTCGGTAACACCTAAATCCTTCGTTCGGGGCAG
>JADDPR010000180.1 GCA_016781775.1 Rubrobacter sp.
GGTCCGTCTCGGGGGTCTTCTCCGGGTCGGAGCGCCAGACGAGGTACGAGTAGACGAAGAGCCATGCGATGCAGGGCAAAACGGCTGCAGGTATCGCCGCGATGGCCCAAGCGACGCCGGTGAGGCCGAGGCCTATGGACGCCAGGCCGAGCAGCACGAACGTCCAGCCCGCCATCCGGTGCGTCTTGACCCACGAGCGCCTGCTCGTGAGCGTCCACGGGGTCTTGACGCCCACAAACCAGTTCGGGCAGATCTTGCCGAGGAGGTTACCTATCACGACAAACAACCCACCGACCAGGACTGGCACCACGACCGCGAAGTCGGACTCTACCCCCTCGATCCAAAGCAGGACGAGGCCGTAAAGAAGGGCCAGGAACACGACCGTCGACAACCGGATCACCCCGTAAGCGCCTTCGAAAGAAGAGTAGTTGTCTCGCCTGGGGTCCATCTTCGGTAGGAGCAGCATGAGGAGGTAGATGCCGAGGGTGAGAAGCGGCAGTAACAGCAAGCCCTCCACCTTGCCGCCGTAGCGGTCCGGCTCCCCCGTGGGACCCCAGTGAACCGGGATCCTGTCCGGCGCCGAGGACCACACCACGACCGCGAGCACGAACATCGCCCCGATCAGGACCCACTGAACGACCTCAATCCGCAGGTTGGTACGCATCCGGCTTGCCCTCCTTCTCCTCCGCCCCGACCCCCAACAACTCCATCACCGACCCCAACATCTCCTCGTACACGCCCACGTTCAAGCTGTAAACGATGGTGGTGCCGTTGCGCTCCGCCACGATCAGGTTCGCCTCCTTCAACACGTTCAAGTGCCCGGAGAGCGTCGACTTCGCGACGGGGAACTCCTGCGCGATACGGCCCGCGCTCATCTCCTCCGAACGGAGCAGCCGCAGGATCCCCCTGCGCGTCGGATCCCCCAACGCCTTGAACACCTTGTCCATCAACACCCCACAACCACCGGACCTCGACCGTGTTTCGTTATTTCGCCAATTAACGAAATATAGTAGCATGAGCTCGGGGTTGGGGGAAGGGGCGAGGGTGGGTGCTTACCGGAAGGGTCCGGCCGCTCTATAATGCCCGCTGTGCTGAAGGCGGTCGGGAGTGAGGGTGAGGCGGTAGCATGCTTATAGATTCGCACACGCACCTCTTGCGGCTCGAGGTCTCGCCGGAGGCGGCGGTCGAGGGCGCGGCGGAGGCTGGGGTTCTGGCGGTGGTCAACGTCGGGACGGACGTTGGTGATTCTCAGAAGGGGGCGGCGCTCGCGGCGGCGTTGCCGAACGTGTACTCGTCGGCGGGGATACACCCCCACAACGCGGGGACTTACACGGCGAACGACCTGGAAGTTCTCGCGGAGCTCTCGGAGTCGCCGGGGGTGGTGGCTCTGGGGGAGGTCGGGCTGGATTACTACCGGGGGGATTGGTCCGGGGAGATCCAGAAGGCCCTGTTCGAGGACGTGATCTCGCTGGCAAACGACACGCGGCTGCCCCTGATCATCCACACGAGAAGGGCCTTCGCCGATACGATGGCGCTCCTCGGCCGCGCGCGCGTCCCCGTCGTCCTCCACTGCTTCGAGGGCGGCGAGCGCGAGGTGGCCCAGGCCGTCGAGCGCGACTACTACGTGGGCCTCGCAGGGAACGTCACCTACAAAAACAACCCGACGTCGGACTTCCTGGAAGGGCTGAAGCCGGAGCGCATCCTCGTCGAGACGGATGCCCCGTACCTGAGCCCCGAGCCCGTGCGTGGCAAGAAGAACGAGCCCAAGCACGTCGTCCACACCGCCCGCTTCGTCGCCGAACGCCTCGGCATGGACGAAGGGGAGCTCGGGACGCTCACGAGCCGCAACGCCCGCAACGTCTTCGGCCTCCCGCTCGAGGTCTAGACCGACCTCCTTGGAGCCGCCCGTCCCAGGTCCCCGCGAGCGGAGCAGTAGGGGCCAACTACCGAAGAAGCGCCTCGGGCAGCACTTCCTCAAGGACCCGAACACCGCCCGAATAGTCGCCGAAGGTGTGACCGCCGGCGACGTCGTGCTGGAGATAGGCCCCGGCCGGGGCGCCCTCACCACCGTCCTGGCCGAGAGGGCGGGCACGGTACACGCCGTCGAGCTCGACCGGGACGTCCTGCCTTATTTGAAAGACGCGCTCGGGGAGCGGACGAACGTGCTGGTGCACGAGGGCGACGCCCTCCTCTTCGACTACGCCTCCCTGACGCCCCGGCCCAACAAGATGGTCGCCAACCTCCCGTACAACGTCGCCTCGCCCCTCGTCTTGAGGCTGCTCGAAGAATTTGGCTACCTCCGGGTCTTGCGCTTCATGGTCCAGCTCGAGGTGGCGCGGAGGATGGCGGCGCGCCCGTCGACGAAGGATTACGGGGCGTACGCGGTGCTGGTGCAGCTTCTCGCGGAGGTGCGCGTGGCGCACAAGGTCTCGCCGCGCGTCTTCGACCCGCCGCCGAACGTGTGGTCCGGGGTGGTGGCGATGGAACGGAGGGAGGCCGGCACCTTGAAACCCGGGGAGTACGCGGGCGTGAAGGAGCTCGTGGTCTCCGCCTTCCGGAGCCGGCGCAAGCGGCTCGTAAACAACCTGCCGGAGGCCGCGCGGAGCGGGGCACCGGGGGCTCTGGCCTCGCTCGGGCTCGGGCGGGACGCGCGGGCGGAGGAGCTCGAACCCGGGGACTTCGTGGCGCTCTACCGGGAGCTGTCGTGGGCGATGGGGTAGGGAAGGTTCCTGCGCGGCTTCGCCTTGAGGCGTTCGCGAAGGTCAACTACGCGCTGGAGGTACGCGGCGTCAGCCCGAATGGTTACCACGAGATCTCGACGGTCATGCAGAGCGTCTCCCTGTGCGACGAGCTGGAGCTGGAACGAGCCGACGAGGGGTTCGGGCTCTTCGTGGAGCCAGAGGCGGCGCCCATCGGGCCGAACGACGAGAACACGGTCTGGCTGGCGTGGAGGTTACTGAGAGAGGCGACCGGTGAGGACCTCCCTGTGCGGATCCGGCTCCGGAAGGCCATACCGGCGGGGGCCGGGCTCGGCGGTGGTTCGGCCGACGCGGCGGCGGCGCTCGTGGGCTTGAACGAGATGTTCGGGCTGGGGCTGGGCGAGGCGGAGCTTCGGGAGGTGGGGCTGCGCATAGGGGCGGATGTGCCATTCTGCGTCTCGGGCGGGACGGCGCTCGGGGAGGGGATCGGGGAGGTCCTGACGCCCCTGCCCGCGCCGCCGGAACACCATCTCGTCGTCGCAAAGCCGGACGTAGGGGCCGAGACGGCTCGTATCTACAAGGCCTACGACGAGCGTTCGGGCGAGGGGCGGCCATCCATCGATCCCACCCTCAAAGCCCTGCGCGCCGGGGATCTCGAGGCCCTCGCCTCCTCCCTCGGCAACGACCTCGCCCCCGTGACGGAGACCCTCGTACCGGAGGTGGGGACGCTGAGAGAGGATCTGGTGCGCACCGGCGCCCTCGGCGCCCTCATGAGCGGGAGCGGTACGGCGGTGTATGGTCTCTTCGGCTCAGAGGGAGACGCGCGTGTTGCGGAGCGGGAGATCGACGCGCCCTACGCAACCTTATGCCGGCCGGTAATGCGCGGGGTAGCGGTGCTACGCGAACATGCCCCGAGAAGGGCCATTCGGCGGCCGGTTCTTTGACATGGGGCGCGTTCCCGGTCTCAAGCGTGTAGCGGTGCTTGGTATGCTATACGTAGAAGAAGTGGACATGGGTTTGTTCTCGGTGGGGGTACTTGAGGTGACGAGGCTCGAAGAGCTCGAACGGGAAATTCGTAAGCTCAACCGCGCTGAGCTCGGTGATCTTCGGGAGTGGTTCCGCAAGTATGATTCGGACGAGTGGGATCGGCAGATCGAGGAAGATGTTATTAGGGGCGGTAAGCTCGATAAGTTTGGGCGCAAGGCACTCGATGCGCACAGGGCCGGCGAGACCAAGGAGCTTTGAGGCACTATGCCTCGTCCGAATTTTATGATTTGTATCGTCAACTTCCCGACGATGTTCGAGATTTTAGAGATGGAGCTTCTTCCCCTCCGCTAGCATCGTTACGTACTTCTCGATGCGTCTGGCCCGGGTCTCGGGCTTTTTGGCGTCCTGGATGCGGTAGAGGATCGCGTACTTGTTCGCTCTGTCGAGCGTATCGAAGAACCCCAGGGCCGCTTCGTTCCCTTCGAGCTCGCGCTGCAGGTCTTCTGGCACCGTGGCCTCGCTCTGCGCCTCGTAGGCGGTGTCCCATCGACCGTCGGCCCTTGCCCGTTCGATCTCCCGCAGGCCGGCGGGTTTCATCTCGCCCGATTCGATGAGCTTCGTGGCCTTCTCGCGGTTGACCTTCGACCATTTGCTTCGCGGCCTGCGCGGCGTGAACCGTTGCAGCCAGTAGTGGTCGTCGAACTTGCCCTTCTGGCCGTCGATCCAGCCGTAGCAGAGGGCGACGTCGAGGGCTTGGGCGTAGGTGACGGTCTCTATGCCCGAGCCCTTTTTGGCGATCTTGAGCCACAGCCCGTCCGAGGAGGCGTGGTTCTCCCCGAGCCACGCCTCCCACGAGCCGCGGCTGGCGAACGGGAGGATCGGCAGGTCCGGTTTGTCGGCCACGGCACTTCTCCTTCTGACGAGCGGAACTTCCGCGGTTCGTCGGCTTCCTTTCCCCTGGAGCGATTCTACGGAGCGCACCGCCTGCTCCCAAGGAGGAGAATTTCACCCATGGGTGGCCGTTCGGGGCGGTTGCCGCGAGACTGTGGGGACTGACGGAGGCAAGGGTGCTCCGGTATAATCGCGCCGTCGCGGGCGTGTGGTTCGGCGCCCGCTTTGGGGCGTGGCCAAGCGGCAAGGCACCGGGTTTTGGTCCCGGGATCGCAGGTTCGAATCCTGCCGCCCCAGCCGGTAGGTGTACGGGGCGTCACCCCGTACACGGAATCGTCGTAGGCGAGCGAGTCTCGAAGGAGCGTATGTCCGAGCGCGGGAGGGGACCGATCTTCGCCGCCGTTCTGGCGGCCGGTAAGGGTACCCGGATGAAATCCAACCGGGCGAAGGTTTTGCATACCATCTGCGGCGTCCCGATGGTCAACTATGCCATCGCCGCCCTGAGGCCCCTGGAGCCCGAGAGAACGATGGTCGTGGTGGGCCACCAGGCCGACGAGGTCGAGGAGGTACTCCCCGAAGGCGCCGAGCCCATCCTCCAGAAGCAGCAGAACGGGACCGGCGACGCCGTGCGCGTGGCGCTCGAGGCGCTGGAAGGGGTCGAGGACGGCACCCTGCTCGTGGTCAACGGAGACGGGCCCCTGATCTCCGACGCGACGCTCGCCGACCTCTTGAACCGCCACCGCGAGGCCGGGGTGGGGGCGACCGTACTCGTGGCGGAGCTCGAAGACGCGACGGGCCTCGGGCGCGTGATGGAGGACGCAGGAGTCGTACGCATCGTCGAGGAGCGGGACGCGACGGAGGCCGAGAAGAGGGTCCATCTCGTCAACCTCGGGCTCTACGCCTTCGAGCTGAGGGACATCCGGCGGGCGTTGGGGCTCGTGGGCTCGGAGAACGATCAGGGCGAGGTCTACCTCACGGATGCCCTGGAGATTATCGGGCGGCAGAGTCGGGCCGTCACGTGCCTCCTCAAAAACCCGCAGGAGGCGAACCTCGTCAACGACCGGGCGCAGCTCGCGCTCGCCGAGGAGATCGTGCGCCGTAAAATCCTCGACGCCCACATGCGCGCCGGGGTGACGGTCCGCGACCCAGTCTCCACCCACATCGAGGCGTCGGTGGAGATAGGGCGGGATACCGTGATCCTGCCGGGGACCTTCCTGCGCGGCGCGACGAGGATCGGGTCGGACTGCGTGATCGGCCCTTCCTCTGACCTTTTAGACACGGTCGTGGAGGACGGGGCACTCGTCGAGCACTCGGTGGGGCGGGGTGCGGAGGTCGGGCCGAACGCGACCGTGGGGCCATATTCCTACCTCCGGCCCGGGACGCGCCTCGAGTCCGAATCGAAGGTCGGGGCGTTCTGCGAGGTCAAGAATACCTCCGTGGGGGCCGGGAGCAAGGTGCCGCACCTCTCTTACGTGGGGGACGCGAAGATAGGCCAGGGGGCGAACCTCGGGGCCGGGACGATCACGGCGAACTACGACGGGCGGAACAAAAACCGCACCGAGATCGGGGACGGGGCCTTCACCGGGGTGAACACGAGCCTCGTCGCACCGGTCAAGATCGGCGAAGGCTCCTACCTCGGGGCCGGCAGCGTGGTCAACAAGGACGTCCCGCCGGGCAAACTCGCCGTCGGGATGCCCGCGCGCGCGATACGCAACGCCCCGAATCGGGTAAAAGAAGACACAGGTAAGAACGACGAACGAGCCGATAGGACCGAGACGGAGGGTTAGAGCGCGTGATGCAGAACGGCCACCTGGAGATGTCGGCGGAGAAGCGGCTCGTGCTGTTCTCAGGATGGGGCTACCCGGAGCTTGCGGACAGGATCTCCGATCGTCTGGAGGTCCCGATGGGCGAGGTCGAGCTGAGGCAGTTCTCCGGCGGCGAGGTCTACGCCCGCTACAAGGAGAGCATCCGGGGCGCCGACGTGTTTATCGTGCAGTCGTTGGCCCTGCCGGTAAACAGGCACCTCATGCAGCTTCTGACCATGATCGACGCCGCCAGGAGGGCGTCGGCCGAGCGCATCGTCGCGGTCATCCCCTGGTTCGCCTACTCGCGCCAGGACCGCAAGACGAAGCCCCGCGAGCCCATAACGGCGCGGCTCGTGGCGAACATGATCCAGGTAGCGGGCGCCGACCGCGTGATGACGATGGACCTGCACGTCGGCCAGATCGAGGGCTTCTTCTCCTTCCCGGTCGACCACCTTACCGCCATGCATACCTTTGTGGACCACTTTATCGGGCAGGGCTTCAAGGACGCGGACGACGCCGTGGTCGTCGCCCCGGACACCGGCGAGGTGAAGGTCGCCAAGCGGCTTGCGGACAGGCTCGGGCTGCCGTGGGCGATCGTCAACAAGATAAGGAACCAGCCGGGCGAGTCGGAGGTAACCCACGTTATCGGCGACGTCTCGGGGAAGCGCGTGATCCTGGTGGACGACCTGATCGACACGGCCGGTACCCTCGTGAACGCGGCGGAGCGCCTGCTGAACGACGGGGCGACGGAGGCGTATGCGTGCGCCACTCACCCCGTGTTCTCGGGCCCGGCGTACGAGAGAATCCAGGCCTCCAACCTCAAGGAGGTCGTCGTCACGGACACCCTGCCTTTGAAGCCCGGCGAGCCGCAGGACAAGATACGGGTCCTGACGATAGCCCCGATCCTCGCGAGCACCATCCGCAACGTCTTCTCGGACGAGTCGGTCAGCGGGGTCTTTATGGGCGAGAACCAGCTTTTCTAGACCACTTTAGGAGAAGAGAGATGGCGGATAACAACGTAAACCTCGATGCGAGAGCTCGGACCGGCAGGGGCAAGAACGACGCCCGACGCCTAAGGGCCCAGGGCATGGTCCCGGCGGTCCTGTACGGGGACGGCAGCGGGAGCTCCGTGCTCGCCGTCCCCGAGAGGATCGTCGACTACACCCTCCAGCACGTGGGCGACAACGCGCTCTACGACCTGAGCATCGGCGAGGGCTCCAACGCCACCGCCCGCGTGGTCGACGTACACCGCAACCCCGTCACCGGGCGCCTCGTGCACGTGGACTTCGCGCCGGTGAACATGCGCGAGAGGATCGTCGTCACCGTCCCCGTGGCCGTCGTCGGCGAGTCGCCGGGCGTGAGCGAGGGCGGCGTCTTGCAGCAGGATGCCTACGAGGTCGAGGTCGAGACGCTGCCGGGCGACATCCCGCAGGAGCTCGAGATCGACGTCTCGGGCCTCGCGGTCAACGAGAACCTCAGCATCGGCGACATCCGCCTGCCCGAGGGCGTCACCCTGATCTCCGACCCCGAAGAGGTCGCGGTCACGGTCACGACGCCGACCGAGGTCACCGAGGAGGACCTGGAGGCCGCGGGCATCGTCGAGGAGCCGAGCGAGGACGAGACCGCCGAGGGGGTGGAGCCGGATGCCGAAGAGGGGACCGAGGCGGTTTCTCCCGAGGAGGGAGAGGGCCCCGCAGGACAGAACCTCCAGGCTTAAGCTGTCGTCCCTCTTCACCAGGGGAGGCGCGGCCGGGGACGAAGAACTCCCCGCTAAGCCCGAAGACAACCAGACTACTTCGGGGGCCATCAAGGCCCCCGTCGTCGTGGGGCTCGGCAACCCGGGCCGCTCGTACGAGCGCACCCGGCACAACGTCGGCTTCCTCGTCGCTGACGAGCTCGCGCGCCGCTACGGCGGCGACTGGCGGTCGAAGAAGAAGGCCGAGGCCGTTCCGGTAAGCATAGGTGCGGCCAGTGCGACCCTGCTCAAGCCCACGACGTACATGAACAACTCGGGCGCCGCGCTCTCGGGCTACCGGCTCGAGCAAATCATCGTGGTGCACGACGACCTCGACCTGCCCGCGGGCGACGTCCGCGTCAAGGTCGGCGGAGGGCACGGCGGGCACAACGGGCTGCGCTCGATCTTCCAGCATCTCGGCAAGGACTTCGTCCGGGTGCGCGTCGGGATCGGCCGTCCGCCCGTCGGCGTCGTACCGGTCGACTACGTGCTCGGCCGCATGGACTCGGCAGTAAAAGAGGCGGTGGGGCGGGCGGCGGACGCGGTCGAAGCCGTGATCGAGAAGGGCCCCGAAGCCGCGATGAACCAGTTCAACACGCGGGTCTGAGGAGGGTTACGCGAAGGCCTTTCGCGTCCCTTACCTCCTCGCCCGTCGCTTGTTCGGCCACCACCTGCTCCTCTCGCTTGACGAAAAGATCTCCTCCCGGCTTGCGGACGTGGGAGGCTCGCCGCATCCCGTGGGACTAACGCACGGACACGGACCTAGCACTTTCGGTCGATCTCGCGGCGTACCTCGTGTAGTCCTCCGCTCGGCGGACCCGCTCGGAGACGATGCGTCCGCCGTGCACGGTGGCGCCGAGCACCAGCCCCGCGCTTATCAGCACCACGTCCTTTATCACGTACTGGCCTTCCAGCGTGGGCGCGTGGAAGGGCCCGCCGAAGAGCTCTCCGGGGAAGAGAAACAGCGGCGACATGGCGCCTATCATCTGGAAGCCCAACAGCGCCAACACAAGACGCATGCGCCTGCCCGAGATCAGACCGAGGCCGATCGTGCATTCGAGGGCCGCGATCAGGACGATGCTCAACCCCGCCGGGACCAACCCGAAGGAGAGGACGTTCGTTGTCCGGGTCGCCAACTCTTGCGCCGGGCTGAGGCCGGGGACGAACTTCAACACGCCAAATAAGAGGAAGATCGCCCCCAGGCTGACGCGCAGCAGCCAGAGGCTGTGGTCCACCAGCCACGTCGTCAAGCGCATCTCCGCGCGGTGGAGCTTGGAGCGTTTGTTCTTCACAGTGAGTCCTCGAGTCCTCGGAGGTTGTTAGTAAAGAGGTTACGGGAGCGGCGGTGTGGAGGATCACCCGATGCTGACCCACCCGATCCTCCGCGCCGCCGTCTCGCCCCGGATTCCCGTTTCATCGGCGCACGAGCCCCGGGATCGTGCGCTTTGGGGAACCTGAGGTACGCTCCCGGGCAGATGTTATCGGTAGTTTGTTGAAGTAGGAAAAGAACCGTG
>JADDPR010000409.1 GCA_016781775.1 Rubrobacter sp.
GAGGAGGCGTTGCGCAACAGCGAGGAGCGGCTGCGCTTCGCCGTAGACGCCGCCCGTCTGGGCAGCTGGGACCTCGACCTCGTCACGGGCAGCGCGCGCCGGTCGCTCAGGCACGACCAGATCTTCGGGTACGAGGAGTTATTGCCCGAGTGGAACTACGATCTCTTCCTCAAGCATGTGCATCCCGAGGACCGATCCTTCGTCAGACAGCGGTTCGACGCCGCCTCACGAACGGGAAGCGATTGGGAGTTCGAGTGCCGCATCTTCCGGGCCGACGGTCCTCTCCGCTGGATCTGGGCCCGAGGGGCACCTTACCCGGACGAGCACGGCCGTCCGGTCCGCCTCTTCGGAGGGGTGATCGACATCACCGAGCGCAAACGGGCCCAGGAGGAGCTCAGGGAGAGCGAGGAGCGCTACCGGGCGGTGGTGGAACAGACCGGGGAGTGCTTGTTCCTGTTCGATGCCCGGACCAAGCGCATCCTGGAGACGAACTCGGCCTTCCGGAAGCTCTTCGGCTACACCGCCGACGAGCTGAAGGAGATGAAGATCTACGACATCGTAGAAGACGACCCGAAGAACATCGACGCGAACATCCTGCGCAACCTCGAGCGTAAGCACCTCGAAGTCGGCGAGCGGCGATACCGGCGCAAGGACGGCTCCCTCGTCGACGTCGAGGTGAGCGGAAACATCATCTCCTACGGCGGCCGCGAGGAGGTCGTCTGCGGCATCGCCCGCGACATCACCGAGCGCAAGCGTGCCAAGGAGAAGCTACGCTCGGTGCGCGAGGAGGAGAGGCGCCGCATAGCCCGCGACCTGCACGACGACGTGCTCTCGGACCTCGTCTACGCGTTGCAAGGGATACAAATCAATCAGGAGGTCTACGGGGCCGAGGACCTTGAAGAGGCCGCCGAGTCCCTTCGCCGCTCGGTCGAGGGGTTGCGCGCCGCGATCTTCGAGATGCGATTGCAAGAGAGCCTGGAGCAGTCCTTCTCCTCCTCCCTTTGGTCCCTCGTGGAGCTGAACCGCAGGATGGCCCGCGGCCGCTGCGAGGTCGAGCTCGAGATGGGGGAGGGTTTCCCGAGCAACCTCCCCGAGAGGCAGGGCAGGGAGTTCGTGCGCGTGCTCCAGGAGGCCACGAACAACGCCCGGCGCCACTCGGGGGCGCGGCACATAAAGATTGCGCTGGGGCGGGAGGGGGACCACCTGTGGGCGGAGGTCTCCGACGACGGGCGCGGCTTCGACGTCGCGCGCTCACTTGGTGGGGTCGGGTCCTCCTCGATGCGACAGCGCGCCGCCCGCCTCGGGGGAGAGTTAGAGGTCCAAAGCGCCCTCGGACGCGGGACGAGGGTCCGGTTCGAGGTCCCCATAGCCCGGATGCTCGAGACGACGGAAGATGCGGGGGTGCTTTCGGACGACGTATAGTACGTATCAGTCGAACCTAGCCCATTTGTGCCATGCGGATGGGCTAGTTCGTGGCTATCATGGCGCGTGAGCCTGACCGAGGGAGGGACATGATCGCCGAGGACGGGGTGGATACACAGATTATGCGGATACTGCTTGTAGAAGACCACGCTTCTTTCCGACAGGCTCTGGCCCTGGTGTTCGACCGGGAGGACGAGTTTACGGTCGTCGCCCAAGCTGGCTCCATCGCCGAGGCGCGCGATGCGGTCGCGGCGGAACCCGTGGACGCCGCCGTCGTCGACCTCACCCTGCCGGACGGGTCCGGGGCGGACTTCATCAGGGAGATCGCCGACGGCAAGATGAACACGTCCACGCTGGTCTTGAGCGCCTCCCTCGATCCCGCGCAGTTCGCCGAGGCCGTGGAGGCCGGGGCTTCCGGCGTCCTCCACAAGTCCGCCGGCCTCCACGAAATCGTCGACGCCGTGCGGCGGATGCGAGCAGGGGAGGTTCTGCTCTCCCCGAACCAGGTGATCGAGATGCTCCGCGTGATGAGTCAAAAGCGCCAGGAGGAGCAAGAGGCGCGCCGGTCCATCGAGAGGCTTACCCGGCGCGAGAAGGAGGTGCTGCAAGCTCTCGCGGAGGGCCTCGACAGCAAGCAGATCGCCGCCAAGCTGCATATTACCTTCGAGACCGAACGCACCCACATGGTTAACATCCTCAACAAGCTCGGCGTGCATTCCAGGCTGCAAGCCCTCGTCTTCGCCGTGCGCTACGGGGTCGTCGAGATCGGCTGAGCGCACGCCGTGTCTCCAGCGCAGGGCTTCCGCACCCAAGGCGTTCGCCCTGCCCACAAACCACGGATGCGCGACGGTAGGCGAGGGCACTCGCAAGCGCGTTTGCGAGGGTTTTTGCGACCCTCGGACCGTCCCCTAGCGACGGAGCGAGGGCTAGCCCAACCA
>JADDPR010000302.1 GCA_016781775.1 Rubrobacter sp.
AGCTTATAGTCACCCCGATGACGGAGACCTCGTATCCCTAGCGATCAGCCCTAAGCCCCCGAGTGGGTGGCCGGGGCTCTCGGCGCGGTCGTGAGCCAGATCTACAAGAAGGAGCCGTAGGAATTTGCAGATAAAAGAGACGACCTCCCATCTCATAGGGGGCGAGAAGGTGCCCTCGACGGGCGACGAGGGGATACCGGTAACCAACCCGGCGAACGGGAACCAGATCGGCTCCATCCCCGCCGGCACAGAGCAGGACGTCGCCGTGGCCGTCGCCGCCGCCCGCGAGGCGCTCCCCGCCTGGTCGCGCACGCCCGCCGCCGAGCGGGCCGCGCTCGTCAAGGAGGCCGCGCGCAAGATGCGCGGGCACGCCAGGGAGATCGCGGAGCTCGTCACGCTGGAGATGGGCAAGACGGTAGACGACGCCCTCGGCGGAGTCGAGGCCGGGCTCGGGACGCTGGAGCAGTACGCCGAGCTAGGTCCCCTGCACCGGGGCAAGAGCCTCAACGGCAACTACGACGCGGCCGACATGATGGTGCACGAGCCAATAGGGGTCGCTGCGGTCGTCGTTCCATGGAACGACCCCATAGCCATCGCCTGCGGATACATAGGGGCCGCCCTCGTGACCGGCAACACCGTCGTCTACAAACCCTCGGAGAAGACGCCGCTCTCCGCCGTGTGGCTCGCAACCATGTTCGACGGTTTGCCCCCGGGTGTGCTGAATCTGCTGCTCGGTGACGAGCGAGCCGGACGGCCCCTCGTCGCCAACGAGGACGTCGACCTCGTGCTCTTCACGGGCTCCGTGCCCGTAGGGCGCGAGATCCTCTCGGTCGCGGGCAGCCAGCTCAAAAAGGCCGTCGTCGAGCTCGGCGGCAAGGACCCGATGATCGTGGACCGTGGCGTGGACCCCGCGTGGGCCGCGGGCGAGGCCGCCACCGGCTGCTTCGCGAACGCCGGCCAGATCTGCACCTCGATAGAGCGCATCTACGTCCACGAAGAAGTGGCCGAAGAGTTCCTCAAGGAGCTAACCGCTCGCGCCGAAGCCCTGCGCGTCGGCGACGGCTTCGACCCCGACACGCAGATGGGCCCCATAGTCGACGAGGGCCAGCGCGAGCTTATCCACCGCCACGTAACGGAGGCGGTGGAAGCCGGGGCAACGCTGCTCCACGGCGGCGAGCTCCCCGAGGGGCTGGGCTCCTTCTACCCACCCACGGTGCTGACGGGCGTACGCACGGGCATGTCGGTGATCGACGAGGAGACCTTCGGTCCCGTCGCCGCCGTCGAGGTCGTACGCTCCTTCGACGAGGCGCTCGAGAAGGCCAACGAGACCGTCTACGGCCTCGCTGCGGCGGTGCTCACCCCCGACGGGGCCAGCGCGCAGAAGGCGTGGCGGGAGCTCAGGGCCGGGACGGTGAAGATCAACGCGGTCTTCGGCGGCGCCCCCGGCGGGGCCGCCACCCCCAAGAAATCCAGCGGTCTGGGCTTCGGCTACGGTCCCGAGCTCCTCGACGAGGTCACGGCCACCAAGGTCGTCCACCATGCGGCCCCTCCCCGACCGTAGGCTCGTAGAAGACGTAGAGAGGATCGCGGTCCTCAGGGCCGGCGGGCTGGGAGACTTCGTCTTCACCCTGCCGGCCCTCTGGGCGCTCCGGGCAGCGTACCCCGAGGCGGAGATCACGCTGCTGGGCGGTCCCGCCCAGGTGGCGCTCCTGAGGGGTAGGGACGAGCCCACCCACCGGGCCATCCTCGTCCCCCCTTCCACGGGCGTCAACGGCCCCGACACGGGCGTCGAGGAGGACGAGGAGGAACTGGAGCGGTTCTTCGCGCGCATGCGGGAGGAGCGCTTCGACCTCGCGCTCCAGATGCACGGCGGCGGGGGATTCTCGAACCCGTTCGTCGAAGGTCTCGGGGCGCGGGTTACGGCCGGCACGCGAGCCCCGGGCGCCCCTCCCCTCGACCGCGACGTCCCCTACGTCTACGCCCAGTCCGAGTACCTGCGCAACCTGGAGGTCGCGGGGCTGGTAGGCGCGGGGGTGACCACGCTGGAGCCGGGCCTTCCGGTGACGAGCGGGGATGTGGCCGAGGCAGACGAGAAGCTCCCGGAGGACGACCGGCCCCTCGTCGCCCTGCATCCCGGGGCCGGCGACCGGCGGCGGCGGTGGCCGGCCGAGAAGTTCGCCTCCGTGGGGGACGCCCTTGCCGAAGCCGGGGCCCTGGTTGCCGTCGCCGGGGTCGAGGAGGATCGTGCTTTGATCTCCGGCGTGATCGGAGCCATGCGCCACGAGGCCTTCGACCTCTGCGGCAAACTCTCTCTGGGGGGCCTGGTCGGGGCCTTCAGCCGCTGCGAGGTCGTGGTCTCCAACGACTCGGGGCCCCTGCACCTGGCGGTGGCGGTGGGGACGCCGACCGTCGGCATCTACTGGGGACCGAACCTCGTAAATGCCGGCCCTCCGATGCGCGCCCGGCACCGGCCGGCGCTCTCCTGGATGGACGTCTGCCCGGTCTGCGGCGCGAGCCTCTTCGGGGACGACTGCGGGCACGTCGAATCGATCGTGGACGGCGTGTCCGTGGAGGAGGTCTCCGCCCACGCCCTGGATCTGTTGAACGGCTCCCTCACCACGCGTCGCTGATCTGGCGGAGAGGACGGAGAGGATGTTGTCGTCGGCGTGGTGGACGATCTCATCCTCCGTTACCGGTTAGTTCATACCGCTCGAGAATTTCCGAGCTTGTATCAGGTTCACCTGCGACGCGGGTTTTCGGCTACTTTCGGTGCTCGCGTATACATCACGGGGCGAGTTGTGCACGGGTCGACGGGGGCAGCCCGGATACCGGCGGGCCGGCGTTGGCAGGTAAGAAGCTTTACCGTAGAATGCCCGTCACCTGCGGGAGAGTCGGGCAATCGAAGGGCGGCCGTGGCGGTCATGCGCGAAGGTCTGGCGATCGGAGTTTAATGGGAATAATGCGCACCAAGTCGATCGAGCAGTCCATCCGCGACACGGAAGAGCCGGAGTTCCAGCTCAGAAAGGCGCTCGGCCCGATAGACCTCATAGTCTTCGGCATCGGGGTCATCATCGGGACGGGCATCTTCGTCCTGACCGGGGTCGCGGCGGCGACGTACACCGGCCCGGCCGTCTCGCTCTCGTTCGTGGTCGCCGGGATAGCGTGCGCCCTGGCGGCCCTCTGCTACGCGGAGTTCGCCTCGACCGTGCCGGTAGCGGGGAGCGCGTACACGTTCTCCTACGCCTCCATCGGCGAGTTTGTCGCCTGGATCATCGGTTGGGACTTGATCCTGGAGTTCACCGTCGGCGCGGCCACGGTCTCCGTCGGCTGGTCGGGGTACTTCTCCCAGATCCTCAACAGCTTCTTCGGCATCTCGCTGCCTACTGCCATAACCAGCGCCGAGGAAGGGATAATCAACCTGCCGGCGGCGATCATCGCGCTGCTTCTTACCGTGATACTGGTCATCGGCATCCGCCTCAGCTCCGGCTTCAACCTCGTGGTCACGATCATCAAGCTTTCCGTCGTGGTGTTCTTTATCGGGCTCGGGATCTTCTACGTTCAGGCGGATAACCTGACACCGTTCGTGCCGCCCGCGGCCCCGCCGGAAGGGGGAGGTTCGTTCTTCGAGGCGCCGCTCCTGCAGTCGATCCTGGGCATCGAGCAGACGACGTTCGGGTTCTCGGGAATCATCACGGGGGCCGCGGTGGTCTTCTTCGCCTACATCGGCTTCGACGTCGTGGCGACGACCGCCGAAGAGGCGCGCAACCCGCGCCGCGACCTCCCGATAGGCATCCTGGGCTCGCTCGCGGTCTGCACTATCCTGTACATCCTCGTCTCCCAGATTATGACCGGCATCGTCCCTTACACCCAGCTCAACGACCCGGCGCCGATGGCGCTCGCGTTCTCCTCCATCGGCCTGAACGTCGCGGCCGGGGCGGTTTCGATAGGTGCGATCTGCGGGCTCACCTCGGTGATCATGATCCTCATGCTCGGCCAGAGCCGGGTCGCCTTCGCGATGAGCCGGGACAACCTCCTCCCCCGCTACTTCGCCCGCTCCCACCCGCGCTTCCGGACCCCCTATCGCATCACCATCCTGACGGGCATCGTCGTCTCGGTGATGGCCGCCTTCTTCCCGCTGACGGCCCTGGCGAACCTGGTTAGCATCGGGACACTCTTCGCCTTCGTCCTCGTCGCGGCCGGGGTGATGATCCTGCGCCGCACCCGGCCGGAGCTCCCACGGTCCTTCAGGACCCCGTTCGTCCCGGTGGTGCCGATTCTGGCCATCCTGATCTGCCTGTACCTCATGCTGAGCCTGACGGGGGGCACCTGGATCCGGTTCGTCGTGTGGATGCTCCTCGGGGTGATCATCTACTTCGCCTACAGCGTCCGGGCGAGCCGCCTCGCCCGCGGCTTGTCGGCCGAAGAGGCCGCGCGTGAGATGAGGTAGAGGGCCGGGTCCCCGACGGGGAACTGCTCGCCACCGACGGCTCCCCGGACCCGGCGCTCGGCGGGCAACTGGGGAGGATCGAGGAAGAGG
This sequence comes from Rubrobacter sp., assembly GCA_016781775.1. GTDB lineage: Bacteria > Actinomycetota > Rubrobacteria > Rubrobacterales > Rubrobacteraceae > Rubrobacter_F. The sequence continues at coordinate 4,538 of JADDPR010000302.1, forward strand.
GCAGGGGATCGTCGCGGGTGATCACCTCAGGCTGAGCCATACGGCCGACGATCGCGACGCCCGCGCCGAGGAGGTCGGCGCGGGCGTCGCGATCGTCGGCGGCCGGGACTTGAGGGGCTTGAGGCTCGCCGTCCTCGGCAGCCCCTCGGGGAACGTCGTCCGCCGCACCCCGTGCCGGGTCTTCGTCGTGCGCAGGGTGGCCGGCTAACCGAAGACCTTCGCCCCCCCCTTGTACACGGCGGCAACGGCGAGGTTGTCGGGGCCGAGAACGGCGACGTCGGCGTCGTAGCCGGGCGCGAGCCGGCCCTTGCGCGCCCCCTCCCCGACGAACCGCGCAGGGGTCGCGGCAGTCATCCGCGCGGCCTCGGGGATCGTGCAGTCCGTGAAGGTGAGGATGTTCCTGAACGCCTCGTCCATCGTCAGGATGCTCCCCGCTATGGTCCCGTCACTCAAGGTGGGCACGCCCTCCGCCGCGTCGAGGTAGGTCCGGCGGGAGGCCAAGGGGTACTCGCCGGGCCCCATGCCCGTCGCGGCTATGGCGTCGGTGGTGAGGTAGAGGCGGTCGGGGCCAAGCATGCGCAAGGCGAGGGCGACGGTCTGGGGGTGAACGTGGCGGCCGTCGGCGATGAGGCCCGAGATCGCGCGCGGATGGGCGAACGCAGCGCCAGGGAGACCCGGCTCCCGATGGTGCAGGGGGCTCATCGCGTTGAACAAATGCGTGACGCCGGCGACGCGCCGGTCGAACGACCCGTAGGCTAGCCCGAAGTGCGCGTTCGAGTGGCCCGCCGAGACCGCGACGCCGCGCCTCACCGCCTCCTCCGCGAGCTCCGCCGCCCCTTTGAGCTCCGGGGCGAGGGTCAGCATGCGTACCGGCCCGAGGTCCAGAAGCTCGTTCAGGAGGCCCGCGTCCGGCGGCGAGAGGAACTCCTCGGGGTGGGCGCCCTTCTTCTCCGCGTTGATAAACGGACCCTCGAGGTGGAGGCCGAGAGGCTCGGCCCCCGGCTGGGCTTCGCTCATCGCTTCGGCGAGGGCGGGGATCACCTTTCGGTAGAGCCCGACGGGGGAGGAGATCACGGTCGGAAGGTAGCTCGTCGTCCCGGTGGCGACGAGCCTCTCGGAGAGCTCGCCGAGGCGCCCCGGGTCGGTTACGACGTCCATTCCGAAGGAGCCGTTTACCTGCAGGTCTACGAAGCCCGGCAGGACGAAGTACTCCGGGTACTCGTGGACCTCGTCGGCCTCGAGCGCCTCGCGACCCACCCCGGCCACGCGGCCCCCTTCGAGGAGGACCGTCCCCTCCTCCCAGACCTCGTAGTCCGTGACGATCCGGCCCCGGAGCGCGACGGTCCTCAAGGGTGCGTCTCTCCCATCGGACGGCTACACGCCGGCCGCGAAACCGTGGATCTCTCCTTCTCCTCGGGCTCTCGCATCGGATGCATTCTATCGAAAGCATCCCGCTGCCGGGATCGTGCGGCCCTACCGGGTGGGTCCGGCGGTCCCCTCAGCGGCGGCTTCGGGGGCGGTCGCGTCGAGCTTCGGGTCCGGGCGGACGTCGGGGACGCGCAGGAGAAGGAAGAGGCCGAGGGCCATGATCGGGATAAGCGATCCTATGGCTACCCGGTAGCTCAGGGTACCGTACCCTTCCAGCGCGGTGAGGACGGAGGCGATCACGACGGGCCCCAGCACGGCCGAGAGCTTGTCGGTCAGAACGTAGATCCCGAAGAACTCGCCCACCCTCTCGGGGGGCGAGAGAGCGAGAAGCATGGCCCGGCTGACGGTCCAGGTCCCACCGAGGGCGCTCCCGACGAGCGGCCCGGCCATAAACAGCATCCAAGGCGCGGTCGCGACGACGGCCAGGGAGATCGAGACGAGCCAGAGCAGGAGCACCGAGACCAGCGTCTTCTTTGGCCCGACGCGATCGGAGGCGAGACCGAATGCCACCGACCCCACGCCCGCGAAGACGGTCGAGAAGAGCAAGAGGTTCCTCGTCTGCGATCCGTCCATCTCGAAGACCTCCCGCCCGTAAAGTCCCATGTTGTTGATCGCGGCGTTCGCCGCGTCGGTGTAGAGCAGGGTCGAGATCATGAAGACGCCAAGGCCCGCATAAGCCCTCATGCTCCTCGCCGTCGAGAAGACGCCCCGATACACCTCGGCGAGGCGTACGGGCCGCGGCTCCCTGACCACCCTGTCGGGGACGAAGAAGAACGCGGGCAGGCTAAAAATCAAAAAGAGTGCGGCCGTCGGCAAGAAGGCGTTGGAGCTTGTCTCCCCGGAGACGTCGATCCAGCCGCCCAGAGGACCAAGGGTCGAGCGGGCCGCCTCCGGACCCCCGAAGGTCAGGCCGAAGAGCGACTGCTCGGAGACGAAGAAGGTGAGGGCGAGAAGAGCCACGATGGCCCCTGCGTATCCCACCCCGGTCCCGTACCCGCTTATGCGCCCCGTCCCGCGTCCGGCTGCGACGCCGGGCAGCAACGCATAGTAGAACACCAGCGCGGACTGGTAAGCGACCTGGGCCGCCACAAAGAACACCGCCGCCACCACAAGCATCGCGGCCGCGCCGGAGATGCTCCCCACGAGGCCGAGCCCGGCCGTAAACGCCACCGCGAGCAGGGTGAAGATCACGAGGTACGGCCGCCGCCTCTGCTTGAGGTCCGCAACCGCCCCCAGCACCGGCGCCGTCAACACCACCATAAACGCCGAAAAGGCCGCCAGGTAGTTGTAGACGTTCCCGCCGGCCCCCATCTCGCCCCCGAACCACAGGGGGAAGAAGTAGCTCAAGATGCTGATCGAGAAGATCGTGTTCGAAAAATCGTAGATCACCCAGGACCACACGGAGAGCCCCGACGCCCTCCCCCCCGAGCCCCCGGATGTGCCGTCGCCCTTCATAGCGGCGGCAGTATAAGCCCGCGCCCGAACCCCGGCATGGGTCGTAAGGAACTAAAAGCTATTAGCCCGTCAGACCACGACTTCGGTCAGCGCTACCGGGCGGCGCCTGCGCGTATCCAGCCCATGGCCGAAAGCCACCTCCGGGCGGCGTGCTGACGGGCTGACAGCTTCGGCTAGGGGTTCCGCCCTTAGCCGAACGCTACGTCGAGCGTCATCATGACGCCGAAGCCGAGCATGAGGGACATGGTGGCGAGGTCGGCGTAGCCGCCTTTCTGGGACTCGGGGATGAGTTCCTCGACGACGACGAAGATCATCGCGCCTGCGGCGAAGGCGAGGGCGTATGGTAAGAGGGGCTGGGCGAGGCTGACGGCGACTACCCCTATTACCCCCGCGATGGGCTCGACGACGGCGGAGAGTTGGCCGTAGAAGAAGCTTTTGCCGAGCGGCATGCCCTCGCGCCTGAGCGGCATCGAGACGGCGGTTCCCTCGGGGAAGTTCTGGATGCCGATGCCGACGGCGAGCGCTATGGCCGCCGCCAGCGAGGCCCCTTCGAAGCCCGCCGCCACCGCCCCGAAGGCGACGCCCACGGCGAGCCCTTCCGGTATGTTGTGCAGCGTTATGGCGGAGACGAGGAGGACGCTGCGTTTCCAGGTCGTCTCGAATCCCTCGGCCTTCCTCATCGGGTCGCCCGGGTGCAGGTGCGGTAGAGCACCCAGTCCAACCCCCTCAGGAAGACGCCGCCGGCCAGAAAACCGACGACCGCCGGGATCCAGGCCGCGGTCCCGTTGGCTTCCGCAAGCTCTATCGCCGGCGCCAGCAGCGAGAAGTAGCTCGCCGCGATCATGACCCCGCCCGCGAACCCGAGCATGGCGTCCAGGACCCAGCGCTTGACTTCCTTGGTGAAGAAGACCAGCGCCGCCCCGAGCGCCGTCATCGCATAGGTGAAGCCCGTGGCGAGCAGCACCTGCCACACCGGGGACAACCCCCTGATAGCGTCTACCACCCGGTGTTTCTCCTCAGGGACCGTGCCGTGAGCCATGTGGGCGATTGCCTGGTAGGCTTCATACCTCTATTAAACACCATTGCCAAGCGGGTTACGGCGACCGGCCGCGCCTCCTTGTTGGCGGACGGGACCGGTGCCCGAACGCCGTCTAGGAGAGGAGCCGGACGAAGATCGAACGCGCCAACGGCCCCCCGAGCGAGTGGGAGACGCCCTCTTCGTCCTCGACGGTCACGACGCCGTCGAGTTCGCGAACCTCCTTGACCTCCAGGGATCTGCCCGGCACGAGCCCGCGCTCCCCCAGGTACGCGAGCACGGGGGCCTCCTCGTTGTGTACCCGGGTGACGTGGACCCGCCCTCCGGCCATCACCTCACCCAGCGGGAAGGAGTCCTCCGCCGCTAGGACACCATCTGCCCCCGGAATAGGGGCCCCGTGGGGATCACGCGCGGGATGCCCCAGAAACTCCGCCAGGCGCTCCGTGAAGTTGTCGGAGACGGCGTGCTCGAGCCGCTCGGCCTCCTCGTGCACGTCCTGCCACGAGTACCCGAGATGCTCCAGCAGAAAGGTCTCGATGAGCCGGTGCCTGCGCACCGACCGCAACGCCTCGGCTCGCCCCCTCTCGGTCAGCGAAGCCCCGCGGTAGCGCTCGTAACTAACCAACCCAAGCTCCTGCAAACGCCCGAGCATCTTCGTGAGCGAAGCCGGCGCGACCGAGAGCCGCGCGGCTATCTCCGTCGTGGAAGCGGCCCCCGAACCGGCGAGCTCCCAAATGATCTTCACGTAGTCGCCGATCGACGAAGAAAGAGGCTGCGCCGCTGTAGATTCCCCCATGATTCCAACCAATTATACAGACCGGACTCCCTACCCAAACAAGCCGACCCGCACTTTGACCCCACCTCTCCCTCGACAGGGAACAATCGCACGTCTATTTTTAGCCTTAGCTAAATCACAAGTGAGCACCGAGCAACATTTTACGAACGGAGGCGTCGATGGGACGGAAGAGTGATTTTATTTATATGGTGGCGGCCCTCTCGATGGTGGCCGCGCTGATGCACTTTTGGGTGACACCGGAGCATTTCGAGGAATGGTGGGGGTACGGGGTCTTTTTTCTCGCCGCCGCCGTGGCTCAGGGAGTATATGGTCTGGCCCTGCTGCGCCGTAGGGACCCCGGGCGGGCTTTGCTGCTCCTCGGCGTCGTCGGCAACCTCGCGCTCGTC
>JADDPR010000529.1 GCA_016781775.1 Rubrobacter sp.
AGAGCCTGCCGGTAACGGCGGCGGAGCGCTGGAGCCCATCGAGGGGCCGCGCAGCAAGAGGGTCGCCCTTGGCGGCGGCAGGGTCGGGGACATCCTGCTCTCCATGGGCAAGGTGACGGAGGAGCAGCTCGAGCATGCTCTTATAATGCAGAAGGACGACCCCCGCGAGTTGGGCAAGATCCTGCTCTCCCTCGGCTACGTCGAGAAGAAAGACCTTGCCCGGGCCCTCGCCCGGAGGCTCCGGCTCGAGTTCGTAGAGATCAGCGAACGCGACGTGGATCGGGCCGCGGCCTTCCTCGTAGAACAGAAGATGCTGCGCAGGCACCGGGTCATGCCGCTCAGGGTCGAAGGCAGTCGCCTCGTGGTGGCGATGAGCGACCCGACCAACATCTACGCCCTCGAGGACCTGATGATGCTCTCGGGGTACCCGATCACGCCCGTCGTCGCTCTCGAAGAGGAGATCCAGCGCGTCCACAACAAAATCTTCGCGATGAGCGAGGAGATCTCCGAGTTCCTCGAGGAGGCCTCGCGGGAGACCATCCAGCAGGACCACGGGGACCTCGACCTCGGAATAGAGGCTTCGCCGGACGAGGCCCCGATCATCCGCCTCGTGAGCTCCATCCTCCAGCAGGCCGTAGGCGACGGGGCATCGGACATCCACATCGAGCCCCAGGACCGCGAGCTCGCGGTTCGCATGAGGGTCGACGGCGTCTTGCGAGAGGCCATGACCGTGCCGCCGAAGCTCCAGAGCGGCGTAACCGCCCGCCTCAAGATCCTCGCGAACCTGAACATCGCGGAGAAGCGCATTCCCCAGGATGGGCGGTTTAGCGTAAAGCTCGGCGGGCAGAAGATCGACCTGCGCGTCGCCTCGCTTCCGACCGTCTACGGGGAGAAGATCGTGCTGAGGCTGCTCGATACCTCGAACGCCGCCGTCGATCTGACGAAGCTCGGCTTCCCGACCGAGATCTACGAGAAGTACGAGGAGATTTTCGGGCGACCGTACGGTGCCATACTGGTGACGGGGCCGACGGGCTCCGGTAAGTCCACCACGCTCTACGCGACGCTGAACGAGCTCAACACCCCCGGTAGGAACATCATCACGGTCGAGGACCCGGTCGAGTACCGGATGAGCGGGATCAATCAGGTGCAAACCAACCCCAAGGCCGGTCTCACGTTCGCGAGCGCCCTGAAGAGCATCCTGCGCGCCGACCCCGACGTCATCATGATAGGCGAGATCCGGGACTTCGAGACCGCCAAGATCGCGGTCGAGTCGGCGCTGACGGGCCACCTCGTCCTGGCGACCCTCCATACCAACGACGCGCCCGGGGCGGTGAGCCGATTGAACGACATGGGCGTGGAGCCGTTCCTCACCTCTTCGGCGGTCGACTGCGTGATCGCCCAGCGCCTCGCCAGGCGGCTCTGCGAGAACTGCAAGGAGCCGGTCGAGCTCGAGCGGGAGATCCTGGAAGGGATAAGGTTCCCCTTCAACCACGTCCCCGAGGCCGCCTTCCTCGACTTCCACAAGGCCGTCGGCTGCGACAGGTGCGGCGACTCGGGTTACCGGGGACGCGTCGGTCTCTACGAGCTTCTCGTCGTCAGCGACAACATAAAGGACATGATCCTGCGCGGCGAATCCACGCTCGAGATCGGACGCGTCGCCGAGGAGGAGGGGATGGTCCGCCTCAGGGACGACGGCCTACTGAAGGCCGCGGCGGGCGTTACCACCATCGAGGAGATCCTGCGGATCGTGGTCTAGCGCCGGGTGGTGTAGAAGCTAAAGTTTCCGTCTGGTTGTGTCGATAACCTCGTTGAGCGCAACGAACTTTGACTGCGGAGGGAAGCGGAGATGATGCTAGAAAGCGGGCTCAACGACTACCTGTTCGACACCATAAAGGCTGGGGCCAGCGACCTGCACATCACCGTGGGTCTGCCGCCGATGATCCGGGTCCACGGCAAGGTCCAGCCCCTCGATTATCCGCCCCTCACCGGCCAGACCACGCGCGAGATGATCTACGACATCCTCGCCAACGATCAGCGCCAGCGCCTCGAGAGCGAGTGGGAGCTCGACTTCGCGTACACCCTGCCCCGGACCGCCCGCTTCCGCGTGAACGTCTACTTCCAGCGCGGATCGATGGGGGCGGCTTTTCGGACGATTCCGCACGAGATAAAGAATTTCAGCGAGCTCGGGCTCCCCAGCGCCATCGAGCAGATGGCCGAAAAGCCGCGCGGTCTCGTTCTTGTGACGGGGCCGACGGGCTCCGGCAAGTCGACGACCTTGGCCTCGATAATCGACAAGATAAACCGTGATCGGGCCGAGCACATCATGAGCGTCGAGGACCCGATCGAGTTTCTTCA